>CAYUME010000143.1:0-9433 GCA_964445475.1 uncultured Planctomycetia bacterium | reverse complement strand
GCGGGACTTTCCGCCTCAGGGACGGCCGATGCTGCGATAGGTGAACCCCGCGGCGCGCATCGCCGCCGGGTCGAAGAGGTTCCGGCCGTCGACGACCGTCGGGTGGCGCATCGCGCCCTTCAGCCGGGCCAGGTCGACCGTCCGGAAGGCCTCCCACGCCGTGGCGACCGCGAGGCAGTCGGCGCCGGACGCCGCGTCGTACGGGTCGGCGGCGCAGACGAGGTCCGGCATCGCCTCCCGGGCCCGCTCCATCGCCTGCGGATCGTAGGCCCGCACGACCGCCCCGCGCTCGCGCAGGGCCGCCGCCACGGCCAGCGCCGGCGACTCGCGCACGTCGTCCGTGTCCGGCTTGAAGGCGAGCCCCCAGAGGCCGATCGTCTTCCCCTTCAGGACCCAGACCTCCTCCTCGATCGACCGGAGGAACCGGCCGAGGGCCTCGCGGTTCACCACGGGCACCGCCTCGAGGATCGGCATCGGCGCCCCCGCCTGCCGCGCCATCCGGGCGAAGGCGGAGACGTCCTTCGGGAAGCAGCTGCCGCCGTACCCGAGGCCGGCGTCCAGGAACTGGGGGCCGATGCGGGGATCCATCCCCATCCCCCGCGCCACCTCCACCACGTTCGCCCCCACCTTCTCGCAGAGCGCGGCCACCGCGTTGATGTAGGAGATCTTCAGGGCCAAGAAGGAGTTGCTCGCGTGCTTGATCAGCTCCGCGCTCTTGATGTCGGTGACCACGAGCGGGCCGCCGAACCCCTCGTACAGCCCCCGCAGGGTCGTCTCCGCCCGGGCGCTCTCGCACCCGATCACGATCCGGTCCGGCTTCAGCGCGTCCGCGATCGCCGACCCCTCGCGCAGGAACTCGGGGTTCGACACGACGTCGAACGGGACGTCCGGCGGGGCGAACTTGGCGATCGTCCGCTTCACCCGCTCCCCCGTCTCGACGGGGACGGTGCTCTTCTCGACGACGACGCGGTACTCCCGCAGGGCCTGCGCGATCTCGCGCGAGACCGCCTCGATCTGGAAGAGGTCCGCCGCCCCGTCCGCGTCGGGCGGGGTGCCGACGGCGATGAAGACCACCCCGCCGTGGGCGACGCCCTCCGCCACCGACTGCGTGAAGCGGAGCCGCCCGGAGGCGAGGTGCTTCCGCAGGAGGGGCTCGAGGCCCGGCTCGTAGATCGTCGGTCGGCCCCCCTCCAGCATCGCCACCTTGGACGCGTCGGCGTCCACGCAGCAGACGTCGTGCCCCTTCTCGGCGAAGACGACGCCCGTCACGAGCCCCACGTAGCCGGTGCCGATCACGCTGATGCGCATGGTGCGTCCCACAAGGGTGTCGTCGGACACGTCAATCGGGCACCGAGGGTACACAGGCCGGAACCGGGGATCAAGGCCCGGCCGCCGTCATTTCTTCTTCTTGAACAGGCCGTCCAGCCCCTTCTGCATCGTGTCCTGGAGGTCCCCGCCGGACCCCGGGGCCGCGCCGTCCCCCGCCTTCGGCGCCAGCACGTCCCCCAGCTTCCCCTTCGCGGCCTCCTCGAGATACGCCTTCGCCCCCGCCTTCAGGATTTTCGCGACGTCGAAGTGCACCGACGGCCCGTCCACCGGGCCGGCCACGCGGATCCCGCCCTCCCGGTTGAGCGACGTCACCGCCTGGGCGACCTGGGGATTCCTCGTGACCCCCTTCGGATCGACCTTCACCCGGTAGTCCATCTGCATCCCGAAATCGACCCACCCGCTCATCGAGACGGGGATCTCGCCCGTGAACTCGGCCGAGTCGTTGTGGATCTTCCCGTCCCGGATCGTGAAGGTGCCCTGGTGGTCCTTGAACCGGTAGGTCGCCAGCCGGGGCTCCTGCAGGGCGGACGCCAGGTTGCGCAGGAGGGGGGCCCCGGAAAAAGAGCCGTCCGTGATCCCGAGCGTCGCCTTCCCCGCGACGGCCTGGACCATCGCGTCGCGGGTCGCGCCCTTCCCGGCGGCCTCGAGCCGGAACTGGACCCTCCCCTGGACGCCCTCCGCGGTGGGGACGGCGGCCAGCAGGGGGACGAAGGCCTTCATCAGGTTCGTCAGCTCGAGCCCGAGCCGGACATCCTTCGCGCCGAAGGCGGCCTCCAGCTCCGCCCCGTCCGCGCCGTCCTGGAGGACGAGCCGGCCCGCCAGGGCCCCGTCGTTCACCGTCCCGACGAGCGTCTCGAGCTCGCATCGCATCCGGGAGGCGAAGACCTCGGCGCGGGCCTCGAACCCGAGCCCCTTCACCTCCAGCGGCTTCCCGAGCGACGCGTCGTTGAGGGTGAAGGCGGCGTTCCGGAGGGCGATCCGCCGCACCGCGATCTCGATCGGCGGCGCGCCGCCCGCGGCGGGTGCCGGCGACGGCGCAGGCGCGGGGGCCGCCGACGGCACGGGGGCGGGCGCCCCCCCCATCGTCGGCCGGTTCATCGCCCCGTCCGCGTGCCGCTCGACGTAGATCTCCGGCACGTCGATCACCACGTCGTCGATCACGAACCGCCCGGAGAAGAGGCTCAGGATGCGGGGCCGGACGGAGCATTCGCCGATGGTGAAGAAGGGCCGCTTCGCGAACCCCTCGGGACTCGCGATGCTCACCTGCCGGATCGCCAGCCCGCTCGACCACCCGAACTCGAGGTCCCCGACCGCCACCGCGCGGCCGAGCCGCTGCGTCAGGACCTCCGAGGCGGTCTTCGCCGCGGCGTCGCTGGACAGGACCGCGGGGACGACGAACGCGACGGCGACCGCGCCCCCCGCAACCAGGACCGCGAGGAGGAGAACGAGCCAGAGCAGCCACCGGAAGCGGCGCTTCGCGACGGGCACGGCAGGGGACGTGGGCCCGGGAGCGGACATGGCGCGGCTCCTGAAAGCAGGGAACGGGCCTCGCGGAGGCTCCGCGGATCACACCCGGACCGACCCGGTCCGCCGCGCCGCCTCGAACCAGGCCACCGTCTTGCGAAGCCCCTCCTCGAAGGGGGTGCGGGCGCGGAACCCGAACTCGCGCTCGGCCCGCGACGTGTCGAGGCACCGGCGCGGCTGGCCGTCCGGCTTCGTCGCGTCCCAGTCGATCCGCCCCGGGTAGCGCGTCTCCTTCACGACGAGCCCGACGAGGTCGCGGATGGAGATCTCGAAGCCGGCCCCGAGGTTGACGGGCTCCGGACCGTCATAGCGCTCGGCGGCCAGGACGAGGGCCTGGGCGGCATCCTCGACGTACAGGAACTCGCGGGAGGAGCGCCCCGTCCCCCAGACGACGATCGCGGGGGCCCCGGACTCGCGCGCCTCCACGCACTTCCGGATGAGCGCGGGGATGACGTGGGAGGAGTCGAGGTTGAAGTTGTCGCGCGGCCCGTACAGGTTGACGGGGAGAAGGAAGATCGCGTTGAAGCCGTACTCCTGGCGGTAGCTCCGGGCCTGGACGAGCATCATCTTCTTGGCCAGGCCGTACGGCGCGTTCGTCTCCTCCGGATAGCCGGTCCAGAGGTCCTCCTCGCGGAACGGCACGGGGGTGAACTTCGGGTAGGCGCAGACGGTGCCGGCGGCGACGAACTTGCGGAGGCCGGCCTTCCGCCCCTCCTCCATCAGCTGGGCGCCCATCATCAGGTTGTCGTAGTAGAACTTCCCCGGATGGGCCCGGTTGGCGCCGATCCCCCCCACGACGGCGGCCAGGTGGATGACGACGTCGGGCCGCGCGTCCCGGTAGAGGCGTCGCACGGCGTCGCCCTGCACGAGGTCGTAGTCGCGGCTGCGCGGGACGAAGACCTCCCGACACCCGCGCGCCCGCAGCGCCTCGACCACGAAGGACCCGACGAAGCCCGCACCGCCCGTCACCGTCACCCGCGTCGCCGCCCAGTCCATGCGCGTCCGTTCTCCTCCGTGACGGGCCCCCCCCCGCGCCGCCGGCCGGCCCGGCTCACCCGCAGGACTTCTCCAGCCGCAGCTTGTCCGCCTTGTCCTCCATCGGCACGGGATACGTCCCCGTGTAGCAGGCGGCGCAGAAGGCGCGCGGGCCGTTGCGGACCGACGCGAGCAGGCCCTCGAGGCCGAGGTAGCCCAGCGTCTCCACCCCGATGAATGTCGCGATGTCGGGCACGCTCATCTGCGAGGCGATCAGCTCGTCGGCGCTCGGGAAGTCGATCCCGTAATAGCACGGGAACCGGACGGGCGGGCAGGAGATGCGCATATGCACCTCCTTCGCCCCCGCCGCCCGCAGGTTCCGGACCCGGGCCCGCGAGGTGTTCCCGCGCACGATCGAGTCGTCGACCACGATCACCCGCTTCCCCCGCACGATGTCCGCCACCACGTTCAGCTTGATCTCGACGCCCTTCCGGCGAAGGTGGGGGGCGGGCTGGATGAACGTCCGCCCGATGTAGTGGTTCCGGATGTAGGCGTACTCGAGCGGGATCCCGGACTCCTCCGCGTAGCCGAGGGCGGCGGAGTTGCCCGAGTCGGGGATCGCCGTCACGAAGTCCGCTTTCACCGGGTGCTCCCGGGCGAGCATCCGGCCGAAGGCCTTCCGGACGAGGTGGACGTTCTCCCCGAAGACCCGGCTGTCCGGCCGCGCGAAGTAGATGTGCTCGAAGACGCAATGGGCGTCCCGGGTCTCCCCCCCGTTCGCGAACCGGTAGCTCCGGAGGCCCCGCCGGTCGATCACCAGCAGCTCCCCCGGCTTCACCTCCCGCACGTACTCCGCCCCGACGAGATCAAAGCCGCACGTCTCGCTGGCCACGACGTACCCCCCGCCCGGCAGCTTGCCCAGGGCGAGCGGGCGGATCCCGTTCGGGTCCCGCGCGGCGATCAGCTGGTCGTACGAGGTGAGGAAGAGCAGCGAGAAGGCCCCGTGAATCAGCGGGAGCCCCTTCAAGAGCCGTTCGACGATGTTCTTGAAGGGCTCCGGCTGCGTGCCGGGCGGGCGGGCGATGAGGTGGAGGATCACCTCGCTGTCGACGGTCGTCTGGAAGATCGACCCTCCCTCCTCGAGCTCGCGCCGCAGGAGACGGCTGTTGACCAGGTTCCCGTTGTGGGCGACGGCAATCTGCACCCAGCCGCAGTTGGCCACCAGCGGCTGGGCATTCTCCTCGACGCTGGAGCCGGTGGTGGAGTAGCGGACGTGACCGATGGCGGCGTGGCCGCGGAGGCGGGCGAGCGTCGAGGGATCGAAGACCTCCGAGACCAGCCCCATCCCCCGGTGCGTGTCGAGGCGGTCCCCGCTCACGACCGAGATCCCCGCGCTCTCCTGCCCGCGGTGCTGCAGGGAGAACAGGCCGAGGTAGGTCTTCTCGACCGCCTCGGGCGAGCCGTAGACGCCGAACAGGCCGCAGGCTTCTTTGAGCATATGGAAGTTCGATGCGCCCGCCGGGGACGTGCGCTTACGCGCGCATCGAACTCTCATGTGCGCCCGCCGCCTGACGGGCCGCACGCCGCCGCATCAGCCGTTCCACCACCGCCGCCCGCCGGTGCGACGCCCACAGGACGGCCGCCGACAAACCGCACAAGGCCACCCGCACCGTCCGCGCCGTGTTCCCCGGCCAAGCCACCGGCGACAGAATCCCGAAGTTCAGGGGAACGACGAAGAGGGCGAACCAGGCCACGCCGGCTGCCGCGCTGCCCGCCGCGATGTGCCGGAATCCCGGGATCACCCGGAACACGGCGGTGATGAGCCCCATGACGTCTGCCACGAACGGGAGGGATCGACACCTCGCGGGTACCCCAGCGCTCCCCACGAGCGGTCATTATATCGACGGCGCGAAACGCGATGCAAGGCCAATGCACGTCCTCGGCCTTGCCGATCCGCGCGGGACCGACGCGGCGCGGCGACGTCAAGGACGCGGCCCGATCGCCCGGAAGGCCTCCTCCACCGCCTCCTCCGCCCCCGACGCCGGGATCACACCCGGCCCGTCGAGCCGCGCCGGATCGGGCGCCCAGGTGCCCAGCCCCACCACGTGCGGGTTGGCGTCCTCCGCGCGACCGGCGGGCAGGATGCCCACGACGAGCCCCCCCGCCTCGCGCGCCCCTTTCGAGGCGGCCGCCATGACGCCGCCCAGGTCGCCCGTGACCAGTGCGGCGCCCCGCCGGGCGACGCCGCGGCCCACCGCCTCGGCCAGCGCGGCCGCCGCCGCCGTGCAGTCCGCCGCGCCGATCACCGCCACGCAGACCCGGCGGGCCATGCCGGCTCCCGTCATTTCAGATACTGGATCGCCAGAAACCCCGCCACGACACCGATCCCGAGCAGGAGGGCGAGCCATTCGAAGTATTTTTCGACGAACGACTTGACCCGCTCCCCGAAGAAGAAGAGCAGGGAGGCCACGAGGAAGAAGCGCAGCGGCCGTCCGACCGCCGAGGCCGCCACGAGCACCGCGAGCCCGACCTGCTCGTGGTAGACCCCGGCCGCGATCGTGAAGACCTTGTAGGGGATGGGCGTCAGGGCGGCGAGAAAGATGTAGAGAAACGCGTTCTCCTGATAGTAGGAGCCGACCTGCTGGAACGCGGCCTCGAGGCCGTAGGCCCCGAGAATCTTCCGGCCCACCGATTCGAAAAGGGCAAACCCGATGTAGTACCCCAGGATGCCCCCCAGCACCGAGCCGAAACAGCTGACCGTCGCATACCAGTAGGAGCGGCGCGGCCGCCCCACGGACAGCGCGATCTGGAGGACGTCCGGCGGGATGGGGAAAAAGGAGGATTCCGCGAACGCGATGCCGAAAAGGGCCCATGCCCCCCCCGGGTGCTCGGCCCAGGACAGGACCCAGCGGTACAGGCGCTTCAGGGGATTTCGGACCGTCGGCGGAGCGGGCGCACCCGGCGTGGCCCCGTCGGAGGACGGCATCTGGGATGAGGAGGATTCGGGTCTGTTCATGGGATGTGCGAACGGCCTCGACCTCGGTTCCAACCGGGACAGGGTACAGCCACCAAAGCGGGGACGCCAGCCTTTTCCGGGCGCCGCCCCAGGCACAAGTGCCGCCGTCCCAACCGGTTACCAGCACCCCCGGCGCCGGCCGGGTACAAATGTGTTGACTCCGCCTCTCCTCTCAAGGATAATTTCCACGCCCGAGGGTGATGGGCAGTGGCATCTGTCAGCCCGGGAAATCAGGAAACGCGCATGGCCACGGAATCGGAAGCCGGCTTTGACCTGCTGGCCCCCGCCGGGGCGCGGGCGTCCAAGGAGGGGGTTCGCATGTCCTCCCGCCGCTTCGGCTTGGGCGACATCGTGACCATCATCGGGATCGTCTTCTACGTCGCGTTCATGCTCGTCTACGTCGGCACCTATATCGCCGACAACAAGAAGATCGACTTCGTCGCCTTCGGCCAGATCATCCTCATCCTCCTGGTCGGGATGCCCGTCGCCGCCCTCGTTCTCAGCTTCCGGAACGAGCGGTTCCTCAACCTGCAATACGCGTTCACCGGCCTGATCGTCCTCCTGAAGCTGTCGCAGGTGTCCGTCATCGTCCCCAAGGGGGCGAGCACCGAGGGCCTGGACTTTTACGTCATCCTTGGGGCTCTCGCCATCGGCGTGGGAACGTATCTCTCCCAGGTGGGGATCGGCGAGCTGAAGCCGGGGGGGAGCGAGGAGTCCCCGCCGCCGGTCGCCGGCATCGAGGACCGGCTCCGCGAGCTGGGGCGCCTCAAGGAATCAGGCCTCATCACGGTGGAGGAATTCACGAAGAAGCGGGAAGAGATCCTCAACGACCTTCCCTGACGACAGCCCGCCCCCGGCGGGCTTGTTTTTTACGCCATTTCAAGACCCATTAAGTCTCATATTGGCGCCCATACGACGACCCGGTGATGGCCAGGAACGGGAAGGCGGGCGGAGGATCGGGACTACTTCTTCCCGAGAACGATCTTCTCGGCTTCGACCCAGTCCTGAAGATCGCTGCCGGTAGGGCGTCCCCGCTTCTCCCAGAGGTAATATGCCGTTTCGGCGATCCGTTTCATGATGTCCGGATCGTGCAGCTTCACCTCGGGAAGCGACGACGGGCTGGAGGCGCTTGCAGCGACGGGAGACGCCGACTTTTTCGACGACTTACGCGGAACGGCCATGGCCCATCCCTCATCAAACCACCGCACCGTCAAACTCCCCTCCGCCCCGCGGTCTGGTATGCGGAAGGAAGGACCTCTCGCAAGGTCCCGCTTCATGCATAATTTGATGGTATGGGCCCCTTCCCTCCAATGCAAGATAATTCACAAGTGTCCGTCCCAGGAGGACGCCCGGCCGTTATAATCGGGGGGGGGGGATGTACGCCGTCCCCCCCGTCCACGCTCCTCCAGGCCTTCCTCCTTCGGAGACGACAATGGCGGCCGGGACAAACGGACAAGACGCGCGAGGACATACGGAGGCGGTCGCCGGCCCTGTTCCCCCCTGGCGGTCGGGGGGATGGACGGCCCTTCTCGCCCTGGTGGCGTCCGCGGGGCTGGCAGACGACCCCCCGGCCCCGACGGCCGCTCAAACCGCCCTCGTCGAGTCGGTCCGCCGCGAGCTCGGCGCCGGCCATACCATCGAGCCCGTCGAGGACCTCTTCGTCGTCGCCGCCAATACCGACCGCGCCGGGATGGAGGAGGGGAAGTCGACCGTCCGCCGCGCCTGCCGCGCCCTGGCGAAGACCTTCTTCGACCGGAAGCCCGACCGCCCGATCGCCGTCTATCTCTTCCGCGACAACCGCTCCTACGAAGACTACAACCTCCGGCGCTACGGC
This sequence comes from uncultured Planctomycetia bacterium, assembly GCA_964445475.1. Taxonomy (GTDB): domain Bacteria; phylum Planctomycetota; class MHYJ01; order CAYUME01; family CAYUME01; genus CAYUME01. The sequence continues at coordinate 755 of CAYUME010000143.1, read as the reverse complement.
GAGAAGCCCTCCACGCCGTACGGGTTCTTCCGGCCGGACGAGCGGAAGCTCGTGATGAACATCGCCACCGGGTCGGGGACCCTCGTGCACGAGCTGACCCACCCCCTCCTCGCCGCCGATTTCCCCGGGGCGCCGCCGTGGCTCAACGAGGGGCTCGCCTCCCTCTTCGAGCAGTGCCAGCTCACCGACGACCGGATCCGCGGCCTGGTCAACTGGCGCCTCCCCTACCTCCAGGAGGCGGTCGCGAAGCAGACGCTCATCCCCCTCCGACGGCTCGTCGCCATGCCCGCCGACGAGTTCTACAGGCGCTACAGTGTCCCGTACGCCGAATCGCGCTATCTCTGCATGTACCTGCAGGAGCAGGACCTCCTGGTGAGGTTTTACAAGGCCTTCCGGGCCGCCGCGGCGTCGGAGGACCCGGCGACCCGGGACGCCACCGGCGCGGCGACGCTCGAGTCGGTCACGGGCAAGCCGCTCGAGACGCTGCAGGCGGACTGGCTGGTATGGGTTGCGACACTGCGGTGGAAGCGCTGAGCCCGCGGGCCCATGACTCCGCGCGGTCCGCGTGATCTGCGGACCCAGACTCCGCGTGATCTGCGTGATCTGCGGGCCCAGACTCCGCGTGATCTGCGTGATCTGCGGGCCCAGACCCTGCGTGATCTGCGTGATCTGCGGGCCCAGACCCTGCGTGATCTGCGGGCCCAGACTCCGCGTGATCTGCGTGATCTGCGGGCCCAGACTCCGCGTGATCTGCG
>CAYUME010000142.1:0-9544 GCA_964445475.1 uncultured Planctomycetia bacterium | reverse complement strand
GGTGCCGCACTACATCGACGACCTCGAAAAGGCGCTCGGCGACCCGGCGAAGCAGCTCCGAACGGGCTTGGTGGCCTGGTGGCCGCTGGATGACGCCGCCGGATCCCCGGTATCGGACGCGTCGGGCGGCGGCCGACACGGCACACGGTCGGGCGCTGTGAACGCGTGCGCCGGCCATCGCGGCGGCGCCCTCGACTTCAACGGCTCGAGCGGCGTCGTCCGGGCACAGGCCCCCCCCGCTGGCCGGCCCCCTGACTGTCGCGGCCTGGGTCCGCCCCGCGGACCTCTCCGGAGACCGGGCCGTCCTCGGCGAACACAGCCGGTATGCGCTGAAGATCGCCGGAACGTCCCTGCGCTTCACGACCCCGGGGATCCGGGACCACGACTTCCCGGCGGCCATCGCCGCCGGCGCCTGGCAGCATGTCGCCGTGTCCTTCCAGCCCGGGACGCCGGGCGGCGCGGTCTTCTACAAGGACGGCCGCCTCCTGGGCACGCGGGACGCGTCCGCCCTCCGGGCCGGCTCCGCGCCCTTCCTCATCGGTCAGAACCAGTGGGGCGACGCGCAGGCGTTCCGCGGATCGATCGACGACGTCCGCGTCTACAACCGGATCCTCACCCCCGGGGAGATCCGGGCCTTCGTCGAGGCGACGACATCGCCCCCGTGACCGCGTCCACGCGGGCGCAACCGCGCTCCCGCCGGGTCGACGCCGGGCCCCGCATGGAGGAGGCCGATCATGACCGCGCGCCATCCCGCTTCGGTACGGCTTATCCCCCTCCTCGCCCTCGCCCTCGCCGCGGCCGACGCGGAGGTGAGGATCCCCGCCGCCACCGCCTACCTCGATCCGGACGTGAACGGCGCCCGCGTGCGCGACACCGGGATCACCGGGTGGAAGGACCCCGCCCTGAAGGTCCTCTGGTTCGGCGAGATCCGGACGCCCGGCGCGCTCGACATCTCGGTCTCGCTGCGCCTCCCGGAAGGCGCCGCGTCGCGCCTCCGGATGACCGTCGCCGGCCGGTCGCGCGAGGCGACGGCCCGGGGCGCGGCGGGCCCCGTCACGGCCTCCTTCGGCCGGTTCGACGTCCCGAAGACCGGCTACCAGAAGTTCCTGCTCGAGTCCCTGAACGGGAAGGACAGCCCCTTCGGGGATCCCGAAGCGCTCGTCCTCGACGGACCCGCGACGCGCGACGCCCATTTCAACCTCAAGCCCCGCCGGAACGCCGCCTCCGTCCACCTCGCCTATTCGCCGCCGAAGGACACGAAGGTCGAGGCCTTCTATTGCGAGATGACCGGGCTCGAGGACCCGCTCTGGACCTACTACATGGCCTGCGGCTGGCACCGCGGATACTTCGGCATGCAGGTCAACAGCCCGACCGAGCGCCGCATCATCTTCAGCGTCTGGGACAGCGGCAACGAGGGCGTCGACCGGAAGAAGGTCGTCGACGAGAACCGCGTCACCCTCGTGGCCAAGGGCGAGGGGGTCCATTCCGGGGACTTCGGCAACGAGGGGACGGGCGGGCACAGCCACCTGAAATTCCCGTGGAAGACCGGCGAGCCGCAGCGGTTCGTCGTCACCGCGAAGCCGGTGGACGCCACGCACACCGTCTATTCCGGATTCTACTCCCGGCCCGACACGACGCAGTGGATGCTCATCTCCAGCTGGAAGGCGCCGAAGGAGGGCGGCTGGCTTCGCGGCCTCTACAGCTTCAGCGAGAATTTTGGCGGCAGCAACGGCCACCTCCTCCGAAAGGCCCTCTACGGCAACCAGTGGATCCGCACCGACGCGGGCGAGTGGATCGAGATCGCGTCCGCGCGCTTCAGCCACGACCCCACGGGGAAGGAGGACCGCCTCGACCGGTTCATGGGCGTGGAGAAGGGGCAGTTCTTCCTCTCGCACGGCGGCTTCGTGCCGGGCTTCACGAAATACGGCGAGGCGTTCCAGCGCCCTCCCGCCGGCAAGCCTCCGCAGCTCGCGCTGCCGGAGATCCCGCCAAAGGCCCCGTGATCGCCCGCGCCCGTCAGCCCCCCATTCCCGAAAGGAAGCGGACATGAAGATCCTGGTGGCGGACACGCTCTCGAGCAAGGCCCTGGACGCCCTGCGGGCGACCGGCGCCGAGGTGCGCTGCGAGCCCGGCCGGAAAGCCGAGGAGCTCCCGCAGTGCGTGGGCGACGCGGACGTCCTCCTCGTCCGGTCGAAAAAGGTGACGGCCGCGACCATCGAGGCGGCCACCCGCCTGGCCCTCGTCATCCGCGCCGGGGCGGGCGTCGACACGATCGACGTCGCCGCCGCCAGCGCACGCGGCATCTACGTCTCCAACTGCCCCGGGAAGAACGCCGACGCCGTCGCCGAGCTGGCGGTCGGCCTCCTCCTCGCGGCGGACCGCCGGATCGTCGAGGCGACCTGCGCGCTGCGCGAGGGGAAATGGAAAAAGGCCGAGTTCGGGAAGGCGCGCGGCCTGAAGGGGCGCACCCTCGGCCTGATCGGCTTCGGGACCATCGCGCGCGCCGTCGCCCGCCGGGCGCACGGCCTCGAGATGAAGGTCCTCGCCTGGAGCCGCCGCCTGACGGAGGAGGCAGCCGCCGCGACGGGCGTGGCGCGCGCCGGATCCCCCCTCGAGGTCGCCCGCGCGGCGGATGCGGTCAGCGTCCACCTGGCCGCCACCCCCGAGACCCGCCACCTGCTCGACGCCGCCTTCTTCGACGCCCTCCGCCCGGGGGCGATCTTCGTCAACACCTCCCGCGGGGACATCGTGGACACGGCGGCCCTGAAGAAGGCCCTCGCGTCCGGCCGGATCCGGGCCGGCCTGGACGTCTACGAGGGCGAGCCGGCCGGCGGCGAGGCCCCCTTCCCCGACACCGAGCTCGCCCGGGCCGTGACCGGCACGCCGCACGTCGGCGCCTCGACCGATCAGGCCTCCGAGTCAATCGCCGACGAGGCCGTCCGCATCGTGAGGGTCTTCCTGGAGACCGGCGTCCCCCCCAACGCGGTCAACATCTGCACCCGCTCCCCCGCGCGCTACGCCTTGATCGTCCGCCACTACGACCGCGTCGGAGTGCTTGCCGGCATCCTGGATGGGCTGCGCCGGGACGAGGTCAACGTCGAGGAGATGCAGAACACGGTCTTCGAGGGAGCCCAGGCCGCCTGCTGCACCCTCATGCTCGACTCCGAGCCATCCCCGGAGACCCGGAAGGCCATCCAGTCGAGCCCCGACGTGCTGCAGACGACGATAACCCGGCGCGAGGGCTGACGGCGCGTCGACGGCTTCTTGCTGGCGCCCGCCCCCGCTTCATGGCATGCTGCCGTATCCCGACCGGCGGTCGCCGGCGGGACCAGCTCGTCACCCGTGGGAGAACGACGACATGAGCAGCCTGATCCGCCTCCGGTGCCGGACAACAGCGCTCGCGTTCGCTGCGGCCGCCTCCCTCCTCGCTTCCGCCGGCAGCCCCGCCGAGCCGGTCGCCGTCCAGGACGGCGAGAAGATCGCCTTCCTGGGAGACTCCATCACCGCCGGGGGCATGGGATCTCCCGCCGGCTACTGCCGGCTGGTCATCAGCGGGCTCGAGGCCAACGGCATCAAGGCCGCCGCCATCGGCGCGGGCGTCAGCGGACACAAGTCCAACCAGATGCTCGACCGCCTGGAGCGGGACGTGATCGCCAAGAAACCGGAGTGGATGACGCTGAGCTGCGGCGTCAACGACGTCTGGCACGGGGCCAACGGCGTGCCCCTGGACGCCTACCAGCAGAACATCACGACGATCGTGGACCGCTGCAAGGCCGCCGGCATCCAGGTGATGATCCTGACCGCGACGATGATCGGCGAGGACGCGCCCAACGCGAACAACCAGAAGCTGGCCGCCTACAACGCCTTCCTGCGGACGCTGGCGAAGGAAAAGCAGTGCCGCCTGGCCGACCTCAACGCCGACATGCAGGCCGCAATCCAGGAAGCCGGCCCCGCGAAGCGCGGTAACCTCCTGACCACCGACGGCGTCCACATGAACCCGGCGGGCAACATGATGATGGCGACCGGCGTGCTCAAGGGGTTCGGCTTGAACGAGGCGCAGATCCGCAAGGCCCGGGACCATTGGCTCGACATCCCGAATGCCTGCGAAGTCAGCGGGCGCGTCCGCCTGACTCTGCGCCAGATGCAGGACCTGAGCGCCCGGGCCGCGAAGCAGGGCGTCTCCGTCCAGGACCTCCTCAACGCGGAGCTGGGGAAGTCGGTGGACGCGCTGCTGAAGCCGTGACGCGCGCGGCGCGGAGAGGCGCCCCCGCCCGCGGTTCACGCTCCAGCCAGGCGCGAAACGGAGGGCTGAAGCCAGGCCCGGCCAGCCGCGACCTCATAATAGACCGGTCCTCCGGGCGTCCCGGTGGGTTTGCCAGGAAGGAGGCAGCGACACCGGGAGGGCGCCCGATGAGGCCCCATCGAGCCGCGTTTTGGATGTTGGCCCTGACGGCCTCGGCCGGGGCGGCACCCGTCGCCCCGGACGCAGCCTCGGCGAAGCCCTCCGGGCCGCCTCCGGCGAGCCTCTTCGACGCCTTCACCCCGGTCAACGGGGTCGACACGCGGGTGCTCGCGACGCTCCGGCGGAAAGGAATCCCCCCCTCGGCGCGCTGCACGGACGAGGTCTTCGTGCGGCGCGTCTTCCTGGACGCGATCGGCACCCTGCCCACCCCGGAGGAGGCGCGAGCCTTCCTCTCCGATCGTTCTCCCGACAAGCGCGAGAAGCTGGTCGGCGCCCTCCTGTCCCGCGACGAGTTCGCCGACACCTGGGGCCTCAAATGGGGCGACCTGCTCCGGGTCAAGTCCGAGTTCCCCAGCAACCTCTGGCCCAACGCGGTCCAGGCCTACGATCGCTGGATCCGGGACAGCCTCCGCCGCAACGTGCCCTACGACCGCTTCGCGCGCGAGCTGCTCACCGCCACCGGCAGCAACTTCCGCGTCCCGCCGGTCAACTTCTACCGCGCCTTCCAGGACCGCTCCCCCCGCCCGATCGCCGAGAACGTCGCGCTGGTCTTCCTCGGTCTGCGTCTCTCAAACGCCGGATTCGACGAGGCCCAGCAGCTCGGCTTCGCCGCCTTCTTTGCCAAGATCGCCTACAAGGGCACCGACGAGTGGAAGGAGGAGATCGTCTTCGTCAACCCGGAGGGGCAGCTCGCCGACCCGAAGACCGGCGCGCCGGCACGGCCGGCGCCGCTCGGCGGCAAGCCCCTGGACCTCCCGCCGGGACGGGACCCGCGGATCGACCTGGCCGACTGGCTCACCGCCCGCGACAACCCCTGGTTCGCGCGGGCCATCGCCAACCGCGTCTGGTACTGGCTGCTGGGGCGCGGGATCGTCCACGAGCCGGACGACCTGAGACCCGCCAACCCGCCCTGGAGCCCCGAGCTCCTCGCGTTCCTGGAGCGGGAGGTGGTCGAGGGCGGGTTCGACCTCACGCGCCTCTACCGCCTCATCCTCACCTCGGCGACCTACCAGCTCGACTCCCGGCCGAACGCCTGGAATGCGTCGGACGAGACCGGCTTCGCCCGGTACCGCCTCCGTCGCCTGGACGCCGAGGTGCTGCTGGACGCGATCAACCAGGTCACGGGGTCCGGGGAGAAGTATTCGAGCGCCATCCCCGAGCCCTTCACCTATCTCCCCGCCGACCAGCGCGCGATCGCCCTGGCCGACGGCAGCATCGAGCTGCCGTTCCTCGAGCTCTTCGGCCGTCCGCCCCGCAACACGTCGTTCGAGTCGGAGCGGGTGTCGGCGCCGTCCGTCTTCCAGGCGCAGCACCTGCTCAACTCGAGCCACATCCAGAAGAAGATCGAGCAGAGCAAGCCGCTCCTCCAGATCGCCTCCAGCGCGCAGCGGGGCGCGGCCTCGGGCGCGCGCTCCCCGCGGCGCCCGGCATCCACGTCGCCGTCGCGGCCGGAGGCGACAAAGGACGGAACGCCCGACGCCGCCCGCCCGATCGAGGAGCTCTACCTCCGCATCCTCTCGCGGTATCCGACCGCGGAGGAACGCCGTACGGCCCTCGCCTACGTCTCCTCCTCCAACCGGAAGCCCATCGAGTCGTTCTACGACATCGTCTGGGCGCTGCTCAACTCGAAGGAGTTCCTGCTCCGGCACTGACCGACCGCGTCAAGGAGGCCTCCCATGGCCATGGCCCGACGTCACGACCCCGCGCCCCTTTCGCGCCGCGATTTCCTGGCCGCCGGGGCGTGCGGGGCCGCGGGGCTCTTCCTCGCGGGCGACCGCCCCCTGCGCGCGGCGGGCCCCGCCCCCGCGGCGGCTCGCGGCGCGGCCAAGGCCTTCATCCAGATCTGGCTCTGGGGCGGCCCCTCCCACCTGGACACCTTCGACCCGAAGCCCGCCGCGGGACGGGATTACTGCGGCCCGTACACCAAGCCGCTCGACACCAACGTGGACGGCATCCAGATCGGCACCCAGCTCGTCCAGCTCGCGACGTGCGCCGACACGTACGCGATCCTCCGCGGCATGACCCACGGCAACAACAGCCACGAGACCGCCGCCTACATCGTCCAGACCGGTCGGAAGGGCGGCGGCGAGCTGGTCTATCCCGGCCTCGGCGCCGTCGTGTCGTACTTCAAGGGGGCCGGCGCGGGGTACAAGGGCATGCTCCCGCCCTACATCACGCTGACGCGCCCCCAGGGCCGCTTCTCCGAGTCCGGCTTCCTCAGCTCGAAATACAAGCCCTTCTCCACCGGCGGCGACCCCGCCAAGGACCCCTTCGTCGTCGAGGGGATCGTCGCCGAGAACATCACCGAGGAGCGCCAGAAGGACCGCCGCGTCCTGCTCGGCGAGCTCGACCGGTTCGGAAAAGAGAACGCCGAGGACCCGGTGGTGAAGGCGGTCGACGCCAGCCAGCGACAGGCCTACGAGATGATCCTCGGCGATGCCGGGAAAGCCTTCTCCTTGACCGACGAGAAGGCCGAGCTCCGGGACCGGTACGGACGCTCCACGTTCGGCCAGTCCTGCCTCCTCGCCCGGCGCCTGGTCGAGCGCGGCGTCCTCTTCGTCACGATCAACTACCAGGGCTGGGACACGCACAAGCAGCAGTTCCAGACCTTCGCCCGGAAGCTTCCCGAGATGGACGCGGGCGTCTCCGCCCTCCTGACGGACCTCGCCGAGCGCGGCCTGCTCGAGAGCACGGTCGTCTGGGTCAGCGGCGAGTTCGGCCGGACCCCGTTGATCCAGTGGGAGCCGCCCTGGAACGGCGGTCGCGGCCACTACGGCAGGGCCTTTTCGGCCCTGGTGGCCGGCGGCGGATTCCGAGGCGGCCGCGTCGTCGGCAAGACGGACGAGCGCGGCGAGACCGTCGCCGAGCGCCCCATCTACCCCTGGGACCTCTTCGCCAGCTTCTACGAGCGCCTGGGCATCGACGCCGGCGCGAAGCTCCGGACCCCCCAGGGGTCGGAGGTCCCCCTCTCCCCCCTCGCGTCCGGCGAGATCCCCGCGAAGGAGACCGGCGGCCCGCTGAAGGAGCTCCTGGCATGAGACGATGGCCTCCCCCCCTCGCCCTCCTGGCGCTCGCGCTCGCCGCCCCGGTGGTCCCCGCCGCCGCCGGCCCCGCCCCCGGCGCCGCCCGGCCCCCCTACATCGGCTACGTCTTCCCTTCCGGAGGCCAGCGGGGCACGTCCGTCGACGTGAAAGTCGGCGGAGAGAATGTCACCGGCGCCACGGCGGCCATCGTCTCCGGTCCGGGCGTCACCGTCCAGGTCGTCGACGCCGGCGACCCGACGATCGCCATGGACGACAAGAAAAAGAAGAAAAAGAAGCAGAACCAGACCGTCCTCGACGAGATCATCACCCTCAAGGTCACCATCGCCCCGGACGCCGAGCCCGGCCCGCGCGACCTCTGCCTCGCCGCCCCCAACGGCCTGACAAACAAGCGCGTCTTCCAGGTCGGCGAGCTGACGGAGGTACGGGAAACCGAGCCCAATGACCGGAAGGCGGCCCCGAAGCCGCTCCCGGACCTCCCCCTCCTCGTCAACGGCCAGATCCTGCCCGGCGACGTGGATCGATTCCGGTTCCACGCCCGGAAGGGCCAGAACGTCGTCGTCGAGGTCTCCGCCCGGGCGCTCATCCCCTACATCGCCGATGCGGTCCCCGGCTGGTTCCAGGCGGTCGTCGCCCTCCGCGACGCCCGGGACCGGGAGGTGGCCCTCGCCGACGACTACCGATTCAACCCCGACCCCGTCCTGTTCTACGAGATCCCGTCCGACGGCGACTACGATCTCGTGATCTGGGACTCGATCTACCGGGGCCGGGAGGACTTCGTCTACCGGATCCGGATCGGCGAGCTGCCCTTCATCACCGGCGTCTTCCCGCTCGGGGCGCCGCGCGGCCCGTCGCCCGTCCCTGTCCACCTCTCCGGCGTCAATCTGCCGTCCGGCACCCTGCGCGTCCCCGTCGACCCGAAGGCGCCCGCCGAGCCGCTCCTCTCGGTCGCGCGCGACGGCCTCCGCTCGAACGCCGTCCCTTGCGAGATCGACACGCTGCCCAAAGTCCTCGAAGCCGCCGCCCCCCCCGGGATGCCCCAGGACGTGAGCCTGCCCGTGATCGTCAACGGCCGGATCCGGGAGCCGGGCGAGCAGGACACGTTCCGGTTCTCCGGCCGGAAAGGCCTGACCCTCTTCCTCGAGGTCCGGGCCCGGCGCCTGGGATCCCCCCTCGACTCGCGCCTCGCCCTCTTCGACTCTCGCGGCGCGAAGGTCGCGGAAAACGACGACGCCAAGGACCCGGCCGAGGGCCTGCTCACGCACCAGGCCGATTCGGCCCTCCGCGTCACCCTCCCGGAGGACGGCCGCTACACCCTCGTCCTCGCCGACATCCAGGGCAAGGGCGGCGACGCGTACGCGTACCGGCTCCACATCGGCCCGCCCCTCCCGGACTTCGAGCTGCGCGCGACGCCGTCCGAGCTGGCCCTGCCGCCCGGGGGGGCGGCGGAGCTGATCGTCCACGCCCTCCGCCAGGCCGGGTTCGACGGCGAGATCCGCATCGCCCTCCACGGGCCCGACGCCGCCGGCCTCTCCCTCGACGGCGCCGTCATCCCGGCCGGCGCGGACCGGGTCTCCCTGACCGTCTCCGCCTCCGAGGGGGCCCGCCCCTCCACCCGCTTCCCCTCGCTCCGCGGCACCGCGCTCGTCAAGGGCCGGAGCGTCACCCGCCCCGTCGTCCCCGCCGAGCAGCTCATGCAGGCCTTCATCTACCAGCACCTGGTCTCGTCCGACGCCCTGGTGCTGAAGGTCGCCGACGCGCCGGCCCCCTTCGTCGTCACGCCCCGCCTCCCGGCGGACGGCCGCGTGACGCTGGTCCGAGGGAAGACGGTCACCCTCCCGGTCTCGGTGACGCGTCGGCCGGGATTCGACCGGGCGATCCGGCTCACCCTGGACAATCCCCCGAAAGGCATCACCGTCGGCCGGAGCGGCGCCCTGCCGGGGCGCGATACGGGCCTGCTCTCGATCCGGGTGGAGGACGACGCGGAGGCCGTGCCGGACGGGAACCTGGTCTTCACCGCCCTCATGACGATCCCGATCGA
>CAYUME010000141.1:7920-9547 GCA_964445475.1 uncultured Planctomycetia bacterium | reverse complement strand
GGGAAGTAGGCGCCCGGCGCGCTCAGAACCGGTCCATCTCCCCCCGCAGGAAGAGCTGGGCGAAGAAGGTCGGGCTGTCATCCGTGTCCATGAGCATGTCCAGCTGGCGGGCGCACAGGGTCAGCCGCCCGAGGTCGGTCAGCCGGGTTCGGATGAAGTCGGCATCGTACTTTTCCAGACGCGCCACCAGGCGGTCCCCCCTCACCTGGATCCGGAAGTCCAGGTTGTCGAGCACCCCCGACAGGAACCGGATGCGGCGTGCGCGCCGGTCCTCCCCCGCGCCTCCCCCCGCGAACCGGAAGTGGATGTAGTTCTTGTTCTGGCTCTGGCCGCAGTAGCAGTCGATCGTGGAGAAGTGGTACCCCGTTTTGGTGGAGAAGTTCATGTAGCGGTCGGAGATGACCGCGTAGGAGGTGCTGCCCACCCCCTGCGCCTCGGGCGGCGGGCCCGCCATCCCCTGGCCCAGCACGGAGAGGAACCCGCGCGCCGAGACGGGACGCGGCTGGTTCCACCGGATGCGCGGGTCCAGAAGGCCCTCCAGGAACGCCGCCATCGGGGCGCTCAGGATGTCGCCGGGCTTGATGCGGCTTCCCGCTTCCACGGTGTCCCGGATCCCATCCCCCAGATTGAAGAGCCGGAGGGTGAGCGGGAGGGCGGCCTCGAGCGTGTACGCGACGAGCGTGTCATGGCTGGCCAGGTCGCCGATGCGGAACATGGCGTGGTAGACCTTTTCGTGGATGAACCGGGTGACGTCGTGCAGGGTGCGGCAGTGGGCGGGCGCAAACTCGAGCGCGTGCGGGTTGACGAGGTTCAGGGGCGTGACGAATCCGGCGATGACCTCCAGCCGCTGGACCGCGGGGGAGCCCGCGAGGGGCGCCCGGTCCGCCGGTGTGGCGGTCAGTCCCGGGATCTCGCCGTCGTACACGGCGCAATCCGTGGCGTGGACGGTGACGAACCGGCCGTGCTCCAGCTTCTGCGTGGCGTCTTCCAGCCCGACGATGGCGGGCACGCCGAACTCGCGGGCGAGGATGGCCATGTGCCCGATGGGGGATCCCACGTCCGTCACGACGGCCCGGCAACGGTTCATCAGCCGCGAATACGCGGGCGACGAGTGGCGCGAGACGAGGACGCCCCCCGTCGGGAAGCGGTCCAGGTCCGTGTCGCTGCGGACCTGGAAGACCGCGCCCGCCCCCGTTCCGGGGCAGGCCGTGTGACCCCCCTGGAGGAGGGGCCGGACGTCCGGCTTGGACGGCACGGTGCCGGATAAAGGCGGAGGGACGACCATCGCCCGCGTCTGGAGGATGTAGAGCTCTCCCTCCCGGTCGATCGCCCACTCGACGTCCTGCGGCCGGCCGCAGTGGCGCTCCAGCCGGCGGGACGCCTCGACCAGGAGGTCCAGGTCCCGCTGGCTGAGGAGAGGCGACGCGACGGTCCCCGTCTGCCCGGGCGTCACCGTGATTTCCTCGGCCCCCTGCTTGCCCAGGGAGACCCAGGCGGAAATGCCCGCGGTGACGCTGATGACCACCCGGTCGGCTTCCGGTTGCCGGAAGGGGCGCGAGTGCAGGATCCCGCTGCAGCGCGGTTCCAGCATCCGCATGCAGCCCACCGCCATGGCCGCTTCCCGGTC
>CAYUME010000141.1:0-7910 GCA_964445475.1 uncultured Planctomycetia bacterium | reverse complement strand
TCGTGGCGCCGGTCAGGCCGCGCGCGACGCGATAGGAGACGGCGTCGGGCCCGTAGGCGCTGGCCACGATCATGCCGTAGGTGTCCAGGAGCAGGTCCCGCGAGACGCTCAGCTCGGTGCAATAGAGCCCCGCGTGGGAGGCGAGGCCGTCCTCGCCGGCCGCGCTGCTGCGCATCGAGACCAGGCCGGGGGCGGTGTCGGAGAGCGCATCGTAGGCGCCGAGGATGGCGTTTTCGAGCTCGAGGGGGAACTCCGCCGTCCGGATCGCAGTCTGGAGGGTCCGGGAGGCCTCGGCCAGCGTGTGCGGGCCGAACTGGTCGAGGATCCCCTCGAGCTGGGCCGCCCGCTCGAGCAGGCGGTTGCGCGTCATGAAGCGGTGGAACGCCACGGAGGTGACCACGAATCCGTCCGGGACGCGGAGTCCGACGACCCCGCGGACTTCGCCGAGGTTGGCCATCTTGGACCCGGCCAGAGGGGCGTCGCCGGCCCGGAGCCGGTCGATCGGGAGGATGAACGGACCGAACTCGGGCCAGCGGGGCCCGGCGCAGGCCAGCTCGATGTCGGCGGTCAGCTGCCGCAGGACGTCGTAGAGACCGGTGTACCGGTTCTCGGCGATCTGGTTCAGGTTCTTCGCCATCAGGAAGGCGTCCATCGCGGCGTGGCGGACGCGACGGACGAGGGGGGCGAGGGCGAAGGGGTCTCGTCCCCGGAGCGTGTCTTCGATGTCGGCGATCAGCTGGAGGGAGGCGTCGTTCAGGCTCAGGATCTCGCGGAAGCGGTCGTATATCGACTGGAAATGCGCCTCGCGACGCCCGGCGACCCGGCGGGTGTCCGACCGCCGCCAGAGGACGTCCAGGATCCGTTTGAGGCCGGATCCGAAGGTCCGGGGGCCTTCCTCCTCCTTCCCGTTCGTCATGCCGGTCATAGGGGACGGTCTTGCCCAAGGGGGAAGATCGCGCCGTCCGTCGGAGCGCACGACGCAGGGGGCCGCGGCGGGCCCGACCGCTCACGCAGGAGTCTCCCGGTCGAGATCCTTGAGCTTCCTCAGGATGCCCAGCGGCGATTCGCCGATCGACACCTTCAGCAGCTGGTCCATCTTCGCCTGGTCGATCTGCCGCCTGCGCTGGACGCGGTTCCGGTAGGCGTTCTTGAGGACCTCGAGCAGTTCCTCGGTCTCGCAGGGCTTCTGGAGGTAGTTGAAGGCGCCCGACTGCGTGCACTGCACCGCCGAGGGGATCGTTCCGTGCCCCGTCATGATGACGACCTCGGTCAGGGGGGAATCGGACTTCAGCATCTCCAGGAGCTGTTCGCCGGTCATGCCCGGCATCTTCAGGTCCACGATGGCGATGTCGAAGTCCTGCCGGCGGGCGGCCGCGCCGGCCTCCTGGCCGTTGGTGAACGTCGCGACCTCGAAGTCGCGGAGCCGGAGACGCTGGGCCAGGGTCTGCAGGAAGCGCTCCTCGTCGTCGACGATCATCACGTGGATCTTGTCGGGCATGGCTGGCCTCCTGGGGGGGCCCGGGCTGACGCTCAGGCGGGCCCGGGGTCCCGCGGTTCGCGCGCCCGGACGGGCAGGACCAGGGTGAAGGTGGAGCCCTTGCCGACCTGGCTTTTCACCTCGATCCGCCCCCCGAACGATCGCATGATACCATAACTGATGGACAAGCCCAATCCCGTTCCCTTGCCGACCTGCTTGGTGGTGTAGAACGGGAAGAAGACCTTCTCCGTCTGTTCCTCGGACATGCCGCATCCGGTGTCTTCGATGTCGAGTTGGATCTCCCGCTCGTCGACCCGCGTCCGGATGGCGATGCGTCCGTCCCGTCCGATTGCGTCGCGGGCGTTGTTGAGCAGGTTGTAGAGGACCTGTTCGATCTGGTTGCGGTTGACCTGGACCTTCGGCAGCGAGGGGGCGAAGGCCGTCTGGAGCTCGATGTTGGAGACCCGGAACTCCAGCGCCTTGGTCACCAGCACCTGCTCGACGACCGCGTGGAGATCCACCCAGTCCACCGCCGCGTCGTGCTCGCGCGAGAAGGCGAGCAGGTTGCGGGTGATGGTCCGCCCGCGCAGCGTGGCGGCGATGATGGCGTCCAGCCGCTCGCGGAGCTCCGCGGCGTCGACCCGCTGGCCGAACTGGGGGTCCGAGAGGTCTTTGAGGAGGCTGGCCTCCTCGTGGATGATGGCCAGCGGGTTGTTGATCTCGTGGGCCACGCCGGCAGCCATCTCGCCGACAGAGGCCAGCTTGGCCGCGTTGAAGAGCTGGCGGCGCAGCAGCTCCACGTCGGAATCCGAGGCCTCCAGCCGGCCCACCAGGCGGCGCGTGCTGCCATCCACGAGGACGACGATCAGCACCAGCGCGATCAGCATCAGGATGACGAGGAAGAGGCGGGCCTGCCGCAGCGGCGCGAACGCCTGGGCCGAGGGGACCCGGACCACGACCGCCCAGGTGTGCTCGTTGAGCCAGGAGACGGCGTTGAGCGCCTCGATGCCCCCTGCCGTCGAGACGGCCACGTGCGCGGGAGAGGCCGGGCTCGGCGACAGGTCGACCCCCTCCAGGGTCCCGCCGGTCTCGTGCTCCGAAAGGGTCTGGCGCTCCCCCCGGTCGTTCACGATGAAGGACTCGGCCTCCTCCACCAGGTGGGAGCTCCGGACGAACTCCCCGAACTTTTCCGGGTCCACGCTCGCGCGCAGGATCCAGGGGCGTCCGTCGACCTCCCGTCGGACGGCGATGATGAAATGCGGCTTCCCGCGGAAGCCCAGGTAGACGTCGCTGATGGTGAAGCTTTTCTCGTGGTCGACCAGCTGCCGGAACCAGCGCTCCCCGGCGTAGTTCTTCCCCCGGAGGAACGCGTGGGGGCCGGCATACGACACCAGGGTCCCGTCCGGTCCGAAGAGTCCCGCGTCGACGAAGGTGGGGCTGGCCTGGCGGAGATTCCTCAGGACGATCTCGATCGCCCCCGGCGGGGGGGGGATGTCCGGGGTGTCGTGCTGGAAGTTGTTGCGCAGGTTGGAGACCCGTTCCTGGAGGAAGAGGTCCACGGTGTTGCGCTGGTTCTCGGCCACCGCCTGGAGGTGGTTGTAGACCCCCTCCTCCATCGTCGTGATGTACTGGTAGTGGAAAAAGAGGGAGAGCACCAGCAAGGGGGCGAGGTAGGCCACCAGGAGGCGCCGGCGCAGGCTGCGGCGGTACCGGGCGAAGTAGGCGCGGTCGTGCGGGTGTCCCCCGTAATCGAAGAGGGGGCCCGCCGGCGTCGTTGCGTGATGTCCCGCCATCTCAGGCCTGCTCCGTCGGCGCGCGGATCGGGAATCCCCGGCCGGGGGGCCCCATGACGCGCTCAGATGACCAGCTTCGCGATCTCGCGCAGGGCGTCCAGAGCCGTGACGATCCCCTCGATCCGGTGGTCCCGCTGCACGAGGATGTAGTTGTTCCCCTTCTCGATCATCAGGTAGACGGCCTGGAGGAGGTCGTCGTCGTGGTTCACGGTCGCGTCGATCGGCAGGATGAAGTCGCCGACCGGCCGCTCGAGCTGGCGGGGGAGCATGGCGACGGCCTTGTTGTAGTCGTACAGCTTGTACAGGTTCGCGTCCACCTTGACGTCGAACAGCTTCGCCGCCTGGCTGTTCGCCGTCTCGGCCGCGATCTCGGGGCGCAGCCCGCGGAGGATGTCCTGCTGGCGGAGCATGCCGAGGAGCTGGTTCTGGGCGCTGAAGACGAGGACGAGGCCGCAGGGGCAGCGGCGCAGCTTGTCCACGCCCACCCCGCCCAGCTCCGCCATGGCCTGGCGCAGCGTGAACCAGTACGGGATGTGGGGGAACCGCTCGAGGGGGATCATGATCTCGCCGGCCTGCTTGGTGGCCATCCGCTCGGCTCCTCAGTCGGGTCGTCGGAAAAAGGCCGTCTACCCGGCGGCGTCGTCCCTCGGGTGCGGCGCGGCCGGGAGGGGCGTCGCCGCGCTCGCCGGAGACGACGCCTCCCGGTACGGCGGGCGGTCCAGCCCCAGCTTTTTGGCGAAGTCGTCCGTGTACCACTGCGTCACGGAATCGCTGGAGAGCGCCATGTCGAGCTGCTTGGTCAGGATGTTGATGCGGCCGACCAGGCGGAGGTTCCGGAGCATCGTTTCCGCGTCCTGGTATGCGAGCGAGGCGTCCAGGAAGTCTCCGCGGCTGGCGTTCTCGAACCCCATCCGGCGGAGCAGGTCGCAGATGAGCCGGATGCGGCGGATCCGGCGGTCGAGCGGCGCCCCTCCCTCCTTGTACTGCATCCGGATGTAGTTCTTGCTCGGCTCGGGCGTCACCAGGGCTTCGACCGTGGCATAGTGGTATCCCATGCGGAGGTTCAGGAGCATGTACTCCCGGCTCAGGAAGGCGTAGCTGTTCTCGGAGAATTCCGGCTGGTTCCCCTGGCTGATGGCGGTGCCCATCACCGCGAGAAACCCCTTGAGATCCGGGGGGGGGGGCGGGAACGGCCACCCTTCCTCGAGGATCCCTTTCCAGAGCGCCTGCATCGGAAGGGAGGCGATCTCGTCCTCCGCGACCCAGCGCCGGCTCCGCCCCCCCGGGCGTCCCGGGTCGAGGTGGATGATGTCCACGGCGAGCGGGATGCGCGTCCGGAGCCGCTGGCCGATCCGGTCCTTGTGGGCCGTGCCGCGGGCCGTCGTGAACATCTCCTCCATGGCCTTCTGGTGGATGAACCGGATGATGTCGTGCAGCGTCCGGCAGCGGTCGGCCCGGAAATCGGGATCCGCCGGATGGATCAGGTTCAGGCGCGCAATGCGGTCCACCTCGCGCTGCAGGGGGCTGGGCGGGCCGGAGGCCTCGGGCGCTTCGCACTCCCGTCGCCGGGTGTCGATCAGCTCCGTCTGGATCCCGTCGTAAAGGGCCCCTTCCGTCGCGTCCACCGTGACGGGATGACCGGTCGGCAGCGACTCGGTCGCGTCGAGGCCGGCCACGGTCGGGATGCCAGCTTCGCGGGCCAGGGTGGCCAGGTGGCTGGCGGTGCCGCCGACCCGCGTCACCAGGGCCGATGCCTTGTGCATGATCGCGATCAGCATGGGGGAGGGGGTCGGCGCGATCACCACCGCGCCGTCCGGGACCTGGCCCAGGTCCGCTGTCGAGTGGACATGAAAGACGGGGCCGCCTCCCGCACCGGGGCAGAGGGGGGTCCCGCCGGATGCCCGCTGAAGGGCTCGCAGGTGCGGCGGCGCCGGCGAGGCCGTCTTCCGCCGCATCACCCGGAGCGGGCGCGTCTGCAGCACGTAGAGGTGGCCGTCCGCGTCGATGGCCCATTCGATGTCCTGGGGGCCTCCGAAGTGCTCCTCAATCTTCAGCGCGAAGCCGGCGAGGAGTCGCAGGTGGTCCTCGTCCAGCGACGGCGTGTCCTGTTCCGCATCCGGCACCGGCTCTTCCACGCTTCCGCCGCCCGGATGGGAGACCAAGCGGACCCGCTTCCGCGCCGGTTTCGCGAGCTGCACGCGGAGGTCGCCCCGTGCCAGGGTGAAGACATCCGGGGTCAGGTGCCCGTCCACCAGGTGGCTGCCCAGCCCCAGGACGGCGTTCACCAGGAGGGTCGGGGCGTCCGGATGCAGGGGGTCCCGCGTGTAGATCACCCCGCTGGCGGTCGCGTCGACCAGCGCCATGCAGC
This sequence comes from uncultured Planctomycetia bacterium, assembly GCA_964445475.1. Lineage (GTDB taxonomy): Bacteria > Planctomycetota > MHYJ01 > CAYUME01 > CAYUME01 > CAYUME01. Next base: position 2,272 of record CAYUME010000141.1, on the reverse strand, counting down.
CCACGCCCATGGCCGGGTCGGCGTCGATCAGGTCGAGCCGCTTGCTGTAGTAGAAGAGGGCCCCGGGTGCAAACTGGCCCGCCAGCACCTGCTTGTAGCCGTCCATCAGGTCCTGGTGACGGACGTTCAGGAGCGTGAGGTACTGTCCCGCGAAGGTGAAGGAGGTGTCCTCGCCGATCGCGCTGGATCGCAGCGCGATCCGCAGGGACGGATTTCGCCGGGCGAGCCCTTCGAACGCCTCCTCGATGGCTTTTTTCAGGTCGTCCGGTACGGGGCTGGAGAGGACGAGAGACTGGATCGCCTGGCTGGCCGCCTCCCGTTCGTGGGGCCGGGCGGTGTCGAGCCCCCGGAGGAGGTCCCGGACTCGTGCCTCGATCTGGTTGACCCGCATGAAGTGGCGGTAGGCCCAGGCGCTGATCGCGAACCCGTACGGGACGGGAAGCCCCAGCTTCGACTTCAGCTCGCCGAGGTTGGCGTTCTTGGTCCCCACCGAGAGGACGCGTCGCCGGTCGAGCTGCTCGTAGGGGATGACGAAGGCGTCTTCCTCGACCGGCCCCCCTCGCGAGGTCTCGTCCGCACGCGCCCCGCGGATCGCCGCAAAACGGTCCTGGAGGTCGGCGTAGCCGTTTCCGCCCAGCTCGATCATCTGCCCGATGAGGAGGCCGACGCCTTCCTCGATGTCCGCGAGGCTCTCGCCGTCGATCGGCAGATTTCGCCGCGAGCGGGCCTCGAGTTCGCTGATGGACTTCAGCATCCGGTTCTGCTGGTCGAGGAGGGACCGGAAGCGCGTGAATTGGGCGCGGACGTGCTGGAGGGCGGCCTCGTGTTCGGCGTCGGCCCGTCCGAATAGCCTCGTGAACAGGCCCATGGGGGAGCCCTCATCCGGCAGGGGGCGGGGGATCCGGATCTCGGCTCATTATATGCGCGCCGCCCGTCAGGGAGGAGGTCCAAACGCGGGTCGACGGGCCTCTGGTGCGGCGCGGAAGGCCGGCTCAGGCTCCCGCCTGAGCCCGTTTCTGCGCTTTTTCCCGGGCGAAGCCCCGTATCATCTGGACGGTGATCACGGCGCACATGGCGAGCGCGGCTCCCATCACGACGTATCCGGCTATCCCTTCCGCCCCGAACTGCTTCAGGGCCACCGAGGTCCCGGCCAGGAGGATCATGATGGCGAAGAGCAGGCGGATGCCGTAGCCGTGGATGTACTTGACGGCCGTCACGCCGATCTGCGCTCCCACGGCCGCCCCCACGAGCATGATCAGCGCGGCCACGATCTCCACGCGCCCCTTCAAGGCGTACGTGAAGCAGCCGTACGCGCCGGCGAAGACGACGCTGAACAGGTCGGTCCCCACGGCGATGGCCGTCGGGCAGCCGATGAGGTAGATGAGCGCCGGCATGCGGATGAACCCGCCGCCCACGCCCAGGAAGCCGGAGAGCCACCCGGTCAGGAAGAAGACCGCCAGGATCGTCCAGAGGGAGATGGTGACCCCCGAGACGGGGAAGTGGATCATCGGCGGGATCTTCCAGATCGACCGCTTCGGGGCCTCGGCCGGGACGCCGGATACCTCCTGCGCGGCCTTCCGGGCCCGGCGCTTCTCGTGGGTCAGGTAGTCGTAGAGCATGAAGAAGCCCAGCCCGAAGAGCAGCGCCATGTAGGAGTAGCGCACGACGGGGCCGGCCAGCCCCTGGGCGGTCAGCCACATCACGTTCTGCGCCCCGATCTCCACGCCGACCACCGAGCCGACGATGGAGATGAGGCCCATCTTCATGTCCACGTTGCCCATCTTCCCGTGCTTCTTCGTTGCGACGATCGACTTGCCGAAGATGTGGGCCAGGTCGGTCCCGATGGCGAAGGCCATATTGAAACCGAAAATGTTCAGCGCGGGGGTGACCACCCACGCTCCCCCGACGCCGAAGAATCCGCCCAGCACGCCCACGGAAAAGCCGATGGCGAGCAGGATGAGGACGCTGAACTCGATGCCGGCGATGGGCAGGTAGATGTCGAACATGGGGCGACCCTTGAGGGGGAGGGGACTACTCCTTGTGCTCGATCTTGTGGACCTCCATCCCCATCGCCTTGAGGAGGATGTCCGTCGCGAACGCGATGACGATGCCCACCACGGCCATCAGGACGGTGCAGACCGCCGCGTAGAGCCAGAGGTTCTCGTTGTACATCTCCGCGAAGAATCGGCTGATGCCCGAAAGCCCCTCCGTCTTCACCGTGATGTTGAGCGGCTCGGGGACCTTGAGCCCGTCGCCGGCGGCGTGGACCGTC
>CAYUME010000140.1:0-9547 GCA_964445475.1 uncultured Planctomycetia bacterium | reverse complement strand
TTTGCGCATCCCGTACGCCCGCGCCCTTCGCGCCGCGTGCGTGCGTGAGCACGTCTCCATTACGCCCGACGTCGAGGACCTTTCGCATATCGTCGACATGCCAGCCATCGCCTCCGCCGGCATGAGGATCGGCGTCGACCCCCTCGGCGGCGCCTCCATCGACTACTGGGACCCGATCGCCGCGACCTACCGGCTGGACATCGAGGTCGTCAACCGTGTCGTCGACCCGACTTTCGCGTTCATGACCGTCGACAAGGACGGCAAGATCCGCATGGACTGCTCGTCGCCCCCCGCGATGGCGGGGCTGATCGGCCTGAAGGACCGGTTCGACATCGCCTTCGGGAACGATCCGGACTCGGACCGGCACGGGATCGTGACGCGGAGCGCGGGGCTGATGAATCCGAACCACGTGCTCGCCGTCGCGGCGGGGTACCTCTTCCCGAACCGGCCGGGGTGGGGGGCGAAGGTCGGGATCGGCAAGACGCTCGTCTCCAGCTCGATGATCGACCGTGTCGCTGCCGACCTGAAACGGCCGCTGGTCGAAGTGCCCGTCGGCTTCAAGTGGTTCGTTCCGGGGCTGCTCGCCGGCTCTCACGGGCTGGCGGGGGAGGAGAGCGCGGGGGCGTCGATCCTGCGCCGGGACGGGACGGTCTGGACGACGGACAAGGACGGGATCGTGATGGACCTGCTGGCGGCGGAGATGACGGCGAAGTCGGGGAAGGACCCGGGGGCGGCCTACCGGGACCTCGAGGCGCGGTTCGGCGCGCCGCGGTACACGCGCATCGACGCGCCGGCCAACGCCGCGCGGAAGGCGGTGCTTGCGACGCTCTCGCCCGAGCAGGTGGGGGCGAAGGAGCTGGCCGGCGAGCCGGTCGTCGCGGCGCTGACGAAGGCGCCGGGGAACGGGGCGTCGATCGGGGGGCTGAAAGTCGTGACGGAGAACGGCTGGTTCGCCGCGCGCCCGTCGGGGACGGAGGACGTCTACAAGCTCTACGCGGAGAGCTTCAAGGGCGAGGCGCACCTCCAGGCGATCCTGGAGGAGGCGCAGGCGGTGGTCAACGCGGTGTTCGCGAAGGCCGGAGTCTGAACGAGGCGCTGCCGCATGCGGGGGCCGCCGGGCGAGGCTTCCCCCTCGGCCGAAGATGGAGGTCCAGGCGATTCCGGTCCTGGGGGCGGGGCGCCCGTGCCGGAAAAAGAAAATAAATATTGAAAATGTCTATGTTATGGGGTAACCTTTACATTCGATTTCGCCAAGAGCCTTCGATATCTGGGGGAACCCGCGGTTCTCCGCGGGTGGTGGTTTCAGCGGGCTCCTGTCATGGCATGAAGGGAGGGCCTATGCGGACATCTGCAGCCGGCGCCGTCCTCGTTTCCGGTCTTTTCGCCTTCCTGTTGCCGCCGTCAGCCAAAGGGGCCTGATGCGGTCCCTCCGCCGGTGAGGTGGAGATGCGCTCGTTGAGCGCAGTGAGGCTGAAGAGTGGCTCGCCCGACTCCCTGGACGCGAAGTCCCCTTCCATTCTCTTCTACTACAGCGACGCCTCCGTCGCCAAGGGCGACAAGAGCGTCCCCACGCCGCAGGCCAAGCTGAGCGACGACGTGGAGCAGGATCTCTTCGGCGGCAAGAGCGCCCAGGTCGGCGTCCTGGCCCGCCGTTTCTCCCTCGTGAAGGTCAACGTCACGTCCGTTTCTCCGAAGGAGGATGCGGCTTTCAACGGCCTGTCCGCTCCGGTGATCGTGGTGAAGGCCTCCGACGGGAGCCGGGTGGCGGCCTTGCGGGGGAAGGTGTCCGAGGGCGCCCTCGTCGGCGCGATGATCGCCGCGCTGAAAAAGGACAACATCAACGGGGCCCAGATCCTTTCGAAGGGCACCGGGGCCCTCAACGTGATCCGGAAGATGGTGGACGAGAAGCTCCGTCTCCGGCAGAACCTCGCCCAGATCGCAGAGAAGATGAAGGACGAGACCGGCGGGAAAGCGCAGATGCTCCAGCAGCGCGAGACGCAGCTCAAGGGCGAGCTGGAGAAGGTCGAGAAGGCCCTGAAGGACGCATACGACCAGCTGAAGGCCGCGAACGACACCGCGTGACCCGCGGCAGCGCGCGCGGTGGACCCGGGGTTGAACCCGCGGGCGCCCGGAAACGGGCGCCCGTTTTTTTTCAGGCGAGGACCGCCACGGCGGCGGCGGCGGCGAGGATCGCGACGGTCCAGGGGAGGACGCGGCGCTTGAGGGGGGGCGCGCCCAGGGCGAGGACGAGGCCGCACTTCGACACCGTGTTGGCGCACGCGGCGACGACCACGGCGATCGTCGCCACTTTCACGTCGCCGCCTCCGGTCGCGAACCCGGCCATCGAGAGCACGATCGGATCCACGTCGGTCAACCCCGCCAGGGCCGCCACGGCCAGGAGCCCCTGGCCGTGGAAGGCCTTCTCGGCGAGCTTGACGACGAGAAGGACGGCGGCGAAGAGGGCGGCGAACTTCGCGGCGGAGCCGAGGCTGAAGGGGTTCTTGAGCGGGACGCCGCCGCCCTCGCCGGGATCCGCCGGGCCGGCCGTCGTGCCCCGCCGGTAGCTGATCAGCGCCGCCCCGGTGGCGATCAGTCCCATCGTGGCCATCGGCGCCGCCAGGAGCCCGAGCAGGGTATTGTTCAGCACCGCGGCGAGCACGAGGACGCGGGCCGCCATCACCGCCCAGGCCAGGAAGAGCCCGGCGGCCAGCGCGTCGACCTGTCCCGGCCGGGCGCCCTCCTCCCGGCTCTGCTTCGCGAAGGCGAGCGTGACGGCCGTGGAGGAGACCAGACCGCCGAAGAGGCCCGTCAGCGGGATCCCCCGCCGCGTTCCCAGCCAGCGCGAGGCGGCGTATCCGACCAGCGACAGCCCCGAGATGAGGATGACCAGCAGCCACATCTTGCTGGGGTTGAGCGCGCCCCACGGATCCACGGGCTTGTCCGGCAGGACCGGGAGGATGATGAACGTGGCGATCAGGAGCTTCAGGCCCGCGTAAAGATCTTCGCGGCCGATCTTGCCGACGACCCGGTGCATCTCGTTCTTGTAGGCCAGCACGGCGGAGGTGGTGATGGCCAGGGCGACCGAGAGCGTCCGGTTTCCGAAGACCGTCGTGCCGCCGAGGAGGAAGACCACGAGGGCGGCCACCTCCGTCGTCAGGCCGAATGCGTCGGGGCGGGCGCGGGCGTGGGCGAGGTAGCCGGCGATGATCGTGGCGGTCACGAAGGCGCCGACCGCGGCGAAAATCAGCGGGGTCTTGAACTGGACGGAGAGCCAGGCCCCCACCGCCCCTGCTTCGGCGAAGAGGATGAAGGTCCGGAGCCCCCCGATCCCGGCCCCCTGCTCGTGCTCCAGCTTTTTCTCGCGCTCGATCCCCACGAGCGCGCCGATGAAGAGCGCGATCGCGAAGTCGAGCAGCGGGGCCTGCGTCACGTTGCCGTCCATGTCCCGGGCGCCTCCCGTCGCACAGGACCCGCCGACACCGGACCGACCGCCGGGGCGCGGGCCCGCGTATCCTATATCGGCGTTCCCGGCGCGTTCGATGCACGGAATCCCGGACGGTTTTCCTGTGCCCGACCAGGCTCGGTGAACAATCGTCTCCTGAAGCGGCACGGATGTGGGCAGGAGAAAGCGGGGGGGGGGGGCGATCCTCAACGCGGACGGTTCAGGATGTAGTCGTAGACCCGGCGCGAGATCGCCGCTCCGGCGGTCTCTCCCGCCTGTTCGTCCGTCAAGCCCTGCATCAGGAGTGCGAGCACATAGGTCCCGTTCGCGCAGGTGACGATCCCGGCGTCGTGACGGACGCCCTTGCCCGCGCCCGGCTTGTGGGCGATCTCGGTTTCATCCGGGGGCAGGAGGCGGGCGAGAAACCCGCCTTGCGAGCAGGTCAGCATTCGGGCTATTTCCGAGGCGCTCTCGGGGCTCACGACTTGGCGCCGCGCGATGCGCTCCAGAAGCCGGCCGATGTCGGTGGCCGTCGTTTCGTGTCGCGGCCCGGCCTGTCGTGTCGATTCATCCGTGAGATATAGAGGAAGGGCCGTTCGCGAGGCTCCCCGGGCCCGGGCGGACTGGGCGACGGACGCGGGCCCGCCGAGGCGAAAAAGCAGGTTGTTGGCCGCGCAGTCGTTGCCGGCGACGACCATTTCTTCGCAGAGCCGTCGCGTCGTAGGTCTCGATCCAACTGCACGTTGCAGCGCCTTCGCGTCGCCTGCCACGGCGCCGGGCTCCGTCGCGGCCAGATCCGCCTCCGTGTCGAGATCCAAGGTCCCTTCGTAAGCCCGCTGATGGGCCTCCACGAGGATGAAAAGCGCGATGACGCCGTCGGCGCGGAACGGACGGTCGGCTTGAAAGGCGAGGACCTCCTCGGTATCGAGGTCTTTGAAATAGAGGGCCGAGTCGCCCGGGATCGTCGGGAGATGCCCGGCGAGCTCGCGGTGGAGCGTCTCCCGCAACCGGTCGCGGAGGGGGTTGGGGGGATGGGCGGGTTGCGGGCTTCCGAAGCAGCCGGCAACGCCGATCGTCAGGATCGCGAGGAGGCGGGACGGTCGCATCGTCGCTCCCGGGTCTGTCGGATTGGGACGGCTCAGCGGCCGGAGGGACGCGACTCCGTATCCGACGGTGCCGTCAACCGCTCGATCTCGCGCGCGAAGGATGCCAGGTCGGCCTGGATCTGCGTGATCTCTTTCCGTACGCCTTCCAGGGCGCTTCGGGCTTCGCGGAGCTCGTCGCGCGCCGATTCCGTATCCGTCAATCGGGCCTGGAGCTCGGTCTGCCGCTTGCGGGCTTCGGCGAGCTGGGTGGCGAGGGAGTCGAGCTTCGTGCGGAGATCCTTCCCGGCCGCGGCGAGTGCATCCCGCTCGTCGCGGAGGCGGGCGATCTCGGCGTCGCGGTCCGCGAGGCGGGCCTGAAGCGACGCGTTGTCCTTCTGGAGCTCTCCGAGACCGCATCCCACGAGAGTCAGAAGCGGGAGTGCGAGGGCGGGTGTCCGCAGGGTCATCGTGGGCCCCGTGTTCAGCCGGGACGCATCGAACGTGCCGGACGGCGATTCCGCCGGGCGGCGCGCGCATCCGGGCCTCAGCGCCCGTAGCGCAGCCGTTCCGCCAGGATCGGGGGGAGACCGGCCACGATGATCTTCTTGGCGGCCCGGTCCATGTCGTACTTGACGCGCTTCACCCAGACCTTGCCGGCCTCGGTGTCGAATATGCCGTAGGCGGCCTCGGGATTCTCGTCGCGAGGCTGCCCGATGCTGCCGACATTCACCATCATCTTGTGCCGTTCGTCGACATCCGCGACGCTCTGCATGGAAAAAGAGACGGTCTTCTTCTGGATGAACGTGACGGGGACGTGCGAATGGCCCACGAAACAGATCGGCGTGGTCTGCTGCTGGAAGGAGAGCTGGGCGTCGTAGCTGGTCTGGATATACTCGAAAAGCTCGGGATAATGGAGGGACGAGTGGGTGACGGTGAAGGAGTCGAGATACTCGACGAGCTTCAGGTTGCGGAGGAACTCGCGATCGGACTCGGAGAGCTGCTCCCGGGTCCAGAGGGCGGACTGGCGGGCGTAGGTGTTGAAGAAGTCGATGTTGAGCTTGCCGACGGCCGCAAAGTCGTGGTTGCCGGCTACGATGATCTTGGCGACCTGGCGGACGCGCTTGAGGCACTCGACCGGATCGGCCCCATAGCCGACGATGTCGCCAACCGCCACGTAAGCGTCAATCTTATCCTTGGAGAGGGCTTCAAGGACCACTTCAAGGGCTTCAAGATTGGCGTGAACGTCACCGAGGATGCCGTAGCGCATATCAGGGGAGCTCGCGTCGCGAGAACGCGAAGGACGTCATGCCCAAGACCAAGGAGACATAAAGTATACCATACAGGAGAGAGAGCGCAACATAAATGGCGGACAGCTGTTCACCTTGAGCAATGTGCTCCGCGGGGTTGAAGTACTCAAGGTTGGGCAGCACGCAGCGCATGAATTGTCTGACAATTAATGCGGGAATGCCGGCGTCGGGCATCCCTTTGGCCATGTAGTCGGCAAGATGGCCGACCAGGTAGAAGGCCAGCGTTCCGGATGCGACGACGACGGTGGTGAAGAACGTGGCGAGGGCCAGCGCGAAGCTGGCGATCATCGCCGAATGCACAAACGCCAGGAACGAGAAGATCAGGACCGGCCAGATGTTGCTGGAGCAGAAATTGATGAAGAGGTAGTCCCAGGTGATCTCGCGCGGTGTCGAGGCGGCGGCCAGCAGGGCGGCGCTGACGGACGGGCCTCCCAGCGCAAACACGGGACCTTCGAGGGAGTTGCCGGGCGCCTCGTGAAAGACGAGATGGTGGACTGCCGTGGACGCCTTGAATCCCATGCGATGGAGCTTGGGGATTCCTTCGTCCATCCAGAGCGTCAGCATGAGAATGATCGTGAGAAAGAGAAGGCCCGTAAACAGGGCGCGAAGCAGGCCGAAGTACTTCCCGAGCACGTACTCAAATCGACGGATGGGCTTGGCCATGAGCGTCATGGCGCAACGGTTCTCGATCTCGACAAACACGCTCTGCTGGGTGAACAGGATGCAGGTGAAGACTCCCCACAGGACAAGGGTGGAGACGCCCAGCTCCCGGATCATGTTCAGATTGGAATTGAAGTCAAAGACGACGACCTTCTGAGAGATGAAGATGATGAAGGCGGTGATGGCCGTGATGAGGTAATACGCCGGATGGCGAGCGATCTCGAGAAAGGTGATCTTGTGGACGGAATGGATGGATCTGAGCATGGGATTACCCGGAAAGGGATGGGTATTTTAAGACATGTGAAAAGACAATCAACAAGAATATCGAGGAATAGACTTGCGTGGCCACGGAAAGTGTATATTATAAAAGATAACTTACATTAAGGACTTTTAAATGAAGGAAAAGAAGCTCGGCAAGGGATTGAATCTCCTGTTTGGAGAGAATGAAGGCCTCGGAGAAACACAAGCGGAGATAATTGTGCAGGATAGGGCCCATGAGTCTACAAAACAAGCGCCTGCCCAGCGGATGATCGACCTCAGTCTTTCGCAGATATATCCGAACAAAAGCCAACCGAGGAAGGTCTTCAATGAAGAAGCGATTAACCAATTGTCAGTGTCTATTCGCACAGAAGGTGTTGTGCAGCCTGTCTTGGTGAGAACCAGGGGGGACAGCTTTGAGTTGGTTTCAGGTGAAAGACGGTGGCGGGCGGCACAAAGGGCTGAACTCAAGACTATCCCGGCGATAATTATAGACGCCGATGATAATAGATCCCTCCAGATTGCTCTGATTGAAAACATCCAGAGAGAGGATTTGAACTCAATTGAGAAAGCCAAGGCCTTCCGGGATCTGATTGAAAAAACTGGATGTACGCAGGAGGAACTTTCGGACAGAATTGGCCAGGACAGGTCGACGATAGCCAATGTAATTCGGCTTCTCGAGCTCCCCCTTGAGATTCAGGACTCCGTTTCACGTGGAACAATCTCAATGGGTCACGCAAGGGCGCTGCTGGCAATTAATGGGGAGAAGCAACAAAGAGACCTTGCGAAAAGAATAGAAAAGGACGGTATCTCTGTCAGGAAATTAGAGAGCCTAGTCCGCCTGTCGATGAAGAAGTCATCAAGAAGGTTCAGTACGTCAAAGGATCCGATCATGGGGGAGATTGCTGATAAGCTGACAGAGTTCTTTGGTACTAGAGTCACGATTGAGGCGGGGAAAAAAAGAGGCAGGATACTGATTGATTACTACGAAACAAGCCAATTAAATGGAATACTCTCAAAGTTGAATATAGTTGTCTGATCCTAATCTGGAGATCTCTTCTTTAGCTTAATTTGCACTTCATCTTGAAGTTTCTTTACATCAGACGGCTTTACAATCCCTGGTCCAGAAATCAAGGCGTTTGCTGTCCCGCACGCAACGCCAAGGCGCACAACGAGTTCCTCTTCCATTCCGTCCATTATTCCAATAATAATCCCGGACGATACCGCATCTCCGGATCCAATAGGATTAACGGCTTGAATTCTCGGTGGCGTTGCCCAATAGACACTGCTTTTAGATATAAATAGAGCTGGTTCTGCACCACGAGTGATTACGACCCAATCCGTGTTTCCCTTGACGAATTTCTCGGCATTCTTTACAAGGTCAGAAGTTGACATGTGAGCGATTTGAAGTGCGGCGCAAAACTCCTCCTCATTGCATTTCAAGACCTCCGGTTCCGACGCCGCGCCATCCATGAAGAGTTGACCGCCACAATCCAGGATGACTCTCTTCCTTGATTTGTGCGCATAATTTATGAGCCGCCTGTAAAGACCGCCAGGAAACCCGTTCGGTATTGTGCCCGAGATGGCTATGAAATCGGACCAGGGGGTCAGGCTTTCGTAGGCGTGAATCCAACGGTCGACCTCGTCGGCGGTGACATTCGGACTCGGTTCGATCAATTCCGTCGTCGTCCCGCGCTGTCGATCGATCAGGGTGATGCATTGACGCGTGCACGCCGCTATTGCCGTGAAAGCGGAGTGCAGCCCTTCCCGTTTCAGCTCTTCCTCGATGAGCGCGCCGTTCGGACCTCCCAGGACCCCGGTGCAGACCGTCTTCCGCCCCAGCAGCGAGAGGGTCCTGGATACATTGATCCCTTTTCCGCTGGCCAGGTGGGTTGCGCTGGCGGCCCGGTTGACTGCCTCCGGGCGGAGCCGATCGAACGCCAGGACATTCTGGAGCGCCGGATTGAGGCCGACGGTCAGCACGTAGGCCATTTATATTGTCTGACAAATGAGACTGAAGGCACGTCTTGCGTTCCGAAGTGATCATATAATATTGCGGGGTCGCGTCGTCAATCCCATTTCTGCCGTACCGGCTCGCTCGAGCCGCATTGAAATCGGCGTGATTCCAAGCCGGCGGCACGGCCGATATATAGAATAATGGGACGTTCCCGGTGAGCGGGGTGATCATGCCCAAGGACACATTCGACGCACTGGATTTCATCGTCCTTGCCGCCTATTTCGCGATCTGTGGCGTTGTCGGATGGTGGGCGGGTCGGGGACAGAAAAGCACGCACGATTACTTCCGTGGCGGCGGGCGGATGCCCGTGTGGGCGGTCTGCCTTTCCATCCTGGCCACCGAGACGAGCGCCCTCACGTTCTGCGGTGTTCCCGGCGCGTCGTTCCGCGGCGACCACACGTACATCCAGTTCGTCGCCGGATCCATCCTCGGGCGCATCTTCGTGGGAACCCTCTTTCTGTCCGCCTTCTTTTCCCTCGGCGTCACGACTGTCTACGAGTACCTCGGGCACCGGTTCGGCCCGGCAACGCGCGGTCTCGCCAGCGCGGCATTTCTCGTCACAAGGACCATGGCGGACGGCGTCCGACTCACGGCCGCGTCCATCGTCGTGCATGCCGCAACCGGCTGGAACTTCAGCCTCTGCATTGTCCTCTTCGCGATCGTCACGACCGCGTATGCCGTTTTCGGGGGGATCCGATCGATCATCTGGACGGACGTCCTGCAATTCATCCTCTTTGTCGGCGGCGATGATTTTTGTCGTCAGAACCGTACCAATCAT
>CAYUME010000139.1:0-9553 GCA_964445475.1 uncultured Planctomycetia bacterium | reverse complement strand
CTGGTAGTAGATGCGGAACTCGCCGCGGTCGACGGCGCGGCGGAGGTCGGTCTCGAGCTGGAGGAGGCCGACGGCGTGCTCGTGCATGGCGGCATCGAAGACCTCGTGGCGGGCCTTGCCGTGGGCCTTGGCGCGGTACATGGCGGTGTCCGCGTCGCGCAGCATGTCCTCCGGCCGCTCGTAGCCGGTGGAGCTGAGGGCGATGCCGATGCTGACGGTGGTGAAGACCTCGACGCCGCCGAGGTTGCAGGCGGTGCCGAGGGCGGCCTGGATCCGGTCCGCCACGCGCGCCGCGTCGCTGGCGTCGCCGACGTCCTCGAGCAGGATGGTGAACTCGTCGCCTCCGAGGCGGGCGACGGTGTCGCCGGGGCGGAGGCAGCCCTCGAGCCGGCGGGAGACCGTGACGAGGAGGTTGTCGCCGGCCTCGTGCCCGAGGCTGTCGTTGACGCCCTTGAAGCGGTCGAGGTCGAGGAAGAGGACGGCGAAGAGGGAGCCCTCGTGGCGCCGCGCGCGGCGGAAGCGGTGGGCGAGCCGGTCCATGAAGAGGGCCCGGTTCGGGAGCTGGGTGAGGATGTCGTAGAAGGCCTGGCGGACGAGCTGCTCCTCCGTCCGCTTCCGCTCGGTGATGTCGCGCGAGATCCCGAAGGTCCCGACGATCCGCCCCTCCCGGTCGCGGAGCGGCGTCTTCGTCGTGGAGGACCAGGCGGTCACGCCGCCGGGGAAGGTGGCCTGCTCCTCCTTGGCGATCAGCGGCCGCCCCGTGCGGTAGATCTCCGCCTCGTCGGCTTTCGCCTCCTCGGCGAGCTCCCGGTTGAGGAAGTCGGAGTCGGTCTTGCCGGCGGCCTGCGCGGGATCGGCGAGCTTGAAGCGGTGGGCCAACGCGCGGTTGATGCGGGTGAAGCGGCCCTGTGCATCCTTGAAGTAGATCAGGTCGGGGCTGTTGTCCATCAGGATGTTCAGCAGCTCGACCTGCTCGGCGAGCGACTCCTCCGCCCGCTTGAGGCCCGTGATGTCCCGGTTGATGCCGAAGGTCCCGACGATGTGCCCCGCCGGGTCGCGGAGCGGCAGCTTGGTCGACGAGGTCCACGTCGTCGACCCGTCGGGCTGGATCTTCCGCTCCAGCTTGCCGACGATGGGGACGCCGGTCCGCATGATGTTCTGCTCGTCGCGGAGGAACCGCTCCGCCTCCTCGCGCGGGAAGAAGTCGAAGTCGGTCTTCCCGGCCGCCTCGTCCGGGCTCTTCAGGCCGAACCGGAGCGCCTGGGCCCGGTTGATCCGGAGGAATCGGCTCTGGTCGTCCTTGAAGAAGATCCGGTCGGGGACGCCGTCCATGAGGGTGGTGAGGAGGCGGGCCTGCTCGGCCAGGGCCTCCTCCGCCCGCTTGTGGTCGGAGACGTCGCGCGTGACGCCGAACGTCCCGATGATCTTGCCGTCCTTGTCGCGGAGCGGCATCTTCGTCGTGGAGACCCACTTCGTCGACCCGTCCGGGTACGTCTCCCGCTCCTCCTTCCCGACGATCGGCTCGCCGGAGCGCAGGATCTCCTGCTCGTCCCGGAAGGCGGGCCCGGCGTGCTCGGGCGTGAAGAGGTCGTAGTCGGTCTTGCCGATCAGCGCCTCGGGGCTGCCCTCCCCGTGGCGGAGCGCCAGCGCCCGGTTGACCCGGATGAACCGGCCGTGGGCGTCCTTGAAGTAGATGAAGTCCGGGGTGTTGTCGAGCAGGGTCCGGAGGAGCTCGTTCTGCTCCGCCAGCGCCCCCTCCGCCCGGCGCCGGGACGTCACGTCCCAGAAGAGCACCTGCACGCCCAGCACCTTCCCGTCCGGGTCGCGGAGCGGGGCCTTGATGACGTGGACGTAGCGCGTCTCCTGGCCGGGGGACTTGTTCTCCTCCTCCGTGTCGAAGATCTCCCCGGTCTGCATCACGATGATGTCGTCCTTCCGGAACTTGTCCGCCATCGGCTTCGGGTAGAAGTCGTAGTCGGTCTTCCCGGCGATCTCCTCCAGGGTCCTCCCGATGAGCTCGCAGAAACGGCGGTTGGCGAACGTGAACTGGCCCCGGACGTCCTTGCGGAGGATGCAGAGGGGCAGGTTGTCGACGAGGGAGTGGTAGAGGGTCTCGGAGAGGCGGAGGCGGGATTCCATCGACCGGTGGCGGGCCGTGGCGCGCTCGAGCGGGGAGCGGGTACGGGACTTCCGTTTCGGCGGCTTCCGGTTCGGCATGGGGCACCCCGCGGGCAGAGGGGATCCGGATCGGTCCCGGGCGGCTTCGCCTTTATTTTATCATATCCGGCCCCGGGAGGAAGGAATTCGGGGCGTCGGCGCGCCCCCCGGCGGAGGCGAGGCCGATGGCCGGCCCAAGGGAGGGCCGAGCCGCCCCGCGTCTCCTCCCCCGTGTCGCGGCGCGGATCGGCGTGAAGGGGACGCGGACCCGGCTCTGCGTCGGGGGCCCGGGCGGGCGGCGCGGCGGGCGGCCTACCAGCGTCCGCCCTTGGTCAGGAGCGCCTCGGCGCCCGTCGGGTCGAGCGGCTGGGAGATGTAAAACCCCTGCGCGCACCCGAACTTCAGGGTCCGCAGGACCTCGTACTGCTCCGCCGTCTCCACCCCCTCCGCCGTCACCCCCAGGCCGAGGTTCTGCGCCAGCGCCAGGATCGTCTTGATGCTCGCCTCCGGCGCGTGCAGGCCCTGCAGGCGCTTGATGAACGACCGGTCCACCTTGAGGGTGTTGACGGGGAGCTTGGGGATCTGGCCGGGCGAGACGCCCCCCCCGCCGACGTCGTCGACGTGGAGCTGGATGGAGAGGGACTGGATGCGGGAGAGGATCTCGGCGGTCGCCTGCAGGCTCTCGATCAGGGCGTTCTCGGCGACTTCCAGCGTGAACGTGGCGGGATCGAGGCCGGTCTCGACGAGGATCCGCCGCAGCTGGTCGACGAAGTCCCGCTGCATCAGCTGGCGGCGGGAGATGTTGACGCTGACCCGGAGGGGGGGCTGGAGAATGAACCGCTTTTGCCAGTCGCGGGTCTGGCGGCAGGCCTCGCGGATCGTCCAGTACCCGATGGGGGCGATCAGCCCGCTTTCCTCGGCGAGCGGGAGGAACTCGGCGGGGGCGAGGAGCCCCCGCTGGGGGTGCCGCCAGCGGAGCAGGGCCTCGAATCCGATCAGCCGGTTGGTGGTGAGGTTGATCACGGGCTGGTAGAGCAGCCGGAATTCGCGCCGCTCGAGGGCGTGGCGCAGGTCCGTCTCGGTCTGGAGGAGCCGGACGGCCCGTTCGTGCATCGCCGTGTCGAAGACCTCGTACCGGGCCCGCCCCTGCGACTTCGCGCGGTACATCGCCGTGTCCGCGTCGCGCAGGATCTCCTCCGGGCGCTCGTAGGTGCTCGCCGTCAGGGCGATTCCGACGCTCACCGTCGTGAAGACCTCGATGCCGCCGATGAGGCACGGCGCCGCGACTTCCTGCAGGATCCGCTTCGCCACCCGCGCGGCGGTGTTCATCTCCACGATGTCCTCGAGCAGGACGACGAACTCGTCGCCCCCGAGGCGGGCGATGGTGTCTCCCGGCCGGAGGCACTTCTCGAGCCGCCGGGCGATGGTGTAGAGAAGCTGGTCCCCCGCGTGGTGGCCCAGGCTGTCGTTGATGCCCTTGAACCGGTCCAGGTCGAGGAAGAGGACGGCGCTGAGGATGTCGGTGCGGCGTGCCATGCGGCGCAGCAGGTGCTCGAGCCGGTCCATGAAGAGGGTGCGGTTGGGCAGGCCGGTGAGCGCGTCGTAGTAGGCGTGCTGGACGAGCCGCTCCTGCGCCTGTTTCAGGTCGGTGACGTCCCGGGAGAGCTCCAGGATGCCCGCCACGTGCCCCTCCCGGTCCCGGAGCGGGAGGCGGGTCGTCGACGTCCAGACCACGATGCCGTCCGGGTACGTCTTCTGCTCCTCCTTGCCGACGGACGGCGTGCCCGTCTTCAGGACGTCCTCGTCCTCCTTGCGGAACTGGATGGCCTGCCCGGGCGGGAAGAACTCGCTGTCGGTCCGCCCGACCGCCTCCGCCGGGTCCCGCAGGCCGAGGCGCGAGGCCTGGGCGCGGTTGACGCGGAGGATGCGGCCCCCGGCGTCCTTGACGCGGATGGTGTCGGGGACGCCCTCCAGGAGCGTCTCGAGAAGGTCCGCCTGGCGGGCGAGCGACTCCTCCGCGCGACGGAGGTCGGTCGTGTTGCGCGACACGCCCGCGGTCCCGACGACGCGCCCGCCGGGGCCGCGGAGGGGGACGCGGGTCGTAGACCAGCACGTGGGGCGGCCCTCGGCGCCCGCCTGCGTCTCGTCCCGGGGCCCGGAGGGACGCCCGGACTGCAGGACCGCCTCTTCCTCGGCCCGGGTCCGGTCGGCCTCCTCGCGCGGGAGGAGCTCGGCGTCGGTCTTGCCGACGGCCGCCCCGGCCTCCGGCAGGCCGAGGCGGGCGGCCTGGGCGGCGTTGACGCGCCGGTAGCGCCCGTCGGCGTCCTTGATCCAGGCCGGGTCCGGGAGCGTGTCGAGGATCGCCTCCACCTCGCCGGCCTGCTCCGCCAGCATCCGCTCCGCCCGCTTGTAGACGGTGATGTCCTGGGAGATCCCGAAGATGCCCACGATCCGCCCGGCCCGGTCGCGGAGCGGCATCTTCGTGGTGGAGCTCCAGGCCGACTGCCCGTCGGGCGTCCGGCCCTCCTCCTCGCGGGCGACGATGGGGCGGCCGGACCGGAGGATCTCCTCCTCGTCGCGGCGGAACCGCTGGGCGTCCGCCTCGGGGTAGTAGTCGAAGTCGCTCTTGCCGGTGGCCAGGGCGGGGTCGGAAAGGCCGTACCGCGCCGCGAGGGCCCGGTTGATCCGCAGGTAGCGCCCGTCTTCGTCCTTGAAATAGATGAAGGCCGGTGCCGTCTCCATCAGCGTGTCGAGCAGGCGGGAGTGACCCCCCGGGGCCTCGGGGAGGGACGTCTCGATCGCGGGGAGCAGGGTCCCCAGCACGCCGACGGTGCGGCCCTTCGCGTCGAGAAGCGGGGCCTTGACGCCGCGGACCGCCTGCTGCGTGCCGTCCGGCCGCCGGATCTCCTCGCGCGTATCGAGCGCCTCGCCCGACTGGATGACCCGGCGATCCTCCTCCTCCAGCCGCGCGGCGCGCTCGGCGGGGAAGAGGTCGCGGTCGCTCCGGCCGAGGATCGCCGGGGCCCGGCGCCCCAGCAGGGCGCAGAACTGGACATTGGCATACGTGTAGCGTCCGTCCCGGTCTTTGGTGTAGAGTGGGTAGGGCACGCTTTCGAGGATGGCGTCGGACGGCGGGGGCGCGTCGTTGTGGGCGGCGTGCGGTTCCGGGTGCCGCGGGGGGGAACCCGGGGCGTGGGCCTCCGGGGAGGCGGGATGGGCGTGCGGGGACGGCGGCCGCGAAGGGGGCGGCGGGGTCGTCTCGTCGTCGCCGTGATGCGCCGGGAATTTCCGGGTCATCGGTCGCCCTCGTGTCCCTGTCGTCCCTCGCCGGCGTCTGCGACACGGGCAGACCCTCCATTATAGAGGGAGTCCGGTCGTGCGTAAACAATTTGGGCGGGAGTACCTCGGCCGGCGGTGGCGCGGGCGGGGGCTCGGGCGACGCCTCCTGCGCGTCGCCCTGGCCTTCGCCCGGCGGGCGGGCTTCCGCCGGGTGGTCCTGGAGACCAACGTCCGCCTGTGCGAAGCGGTGGCGCTGTACGTGCGCAACGGCTTCCGCCTGCTCGAGCGCCGGTGCATTCCGCCCCGGTGCGACGCCGTGTACGTCCGGGCGCTCCGATGACGTCCCGGGCGGAGGGCGGTCTCCCCTCCTCCGGTTTCGGGCGTCGTCAGGGGGAGGGCGGACCGCCCGCCCGTCGCGAAAAAGTACACAAGAAAGGCACCGGGGTGCAAGACGGCCGGGCTCGGGCCGGCCTATCGTTTCGGGATCCGTTGGCATTCCTTTTCGCGGGCCCGCCAGGAGAGGAGGGGCGTCATGGGCGTGACACGTCGCGATTTCATGGGCACGGCGGCGGGAGCGGCGATGGCGGCGGCGGCCGGGCGGGCCGGGGCCCAGGACGGGACGCCCGTCCGCGTCGGCCTCGTCGGCTGCGGCGGGCGCGGCACGGGCGCCGCCCAGAACATCCTCGAGGGCGTCCCGAACTGCGAGGTCCTCGCCCTGGCCGACATGTTCCCCGACCGCCTCCACCGGGCCCGCACGGCCCTCACGAAGAGCAAGGACCCGCGGGTGAAGCTCGAGGACGCCCGCTGCTTCACGGGCTTCGACGCCTGCAAGCGGCTGATGGACACGCCCGTCGACTACGTCATCCTCGCCCAGCCCCCCGGCTTCCGGCCGCCCCACTTCGAGCTGGCCGTCGAGGCGGGCAAGCACGTCTTCCTCGAGAAGCCCGTCGCCGTCGACCCCGCCGGCGTGCGCCGCGTCATCGCCGCCGGCGAGAAGGCGAAGGCGAAGAACCTCGGCGTCCACGCCAGCACCGAGAACCGGCACAACCGGAAGATGGAGGAGACGGTCAAGCGCATTCACGAGGGGCAGATCGGGAAGGTCGTGGCGGGGCGCTGCTACTTTAACACCGGCGGGCTCTGGAAATTCGAGCGGAAGCCCGGCGAGAGCGACATGGAGTGGCAGATCCGCAACTGGTACTACTTCGACTGGCTCTCCGGCGACCACATCGTCGAGCAGCACGTCCACGAGCTGGACATCTGCCACTGGGTCTTCCGGGCACCGCCCGTGCGGGCCGTCGCCGTCGGCGGCCGCTCGCAGCGCGTCGAGCCCGTCTACGGCAACATCTGGGACCACTTCGCCGTCGACTTCGAGTTCCCCGACAACGCCCACGTCATGAGCATGTGCCGCCAGTGGCAGAACACGGACGGGCACGTGGGGGCCTACTTCACGGGGACGAAGGGCGAGGCGTCGGCGTACGGCGGGAGCATCACCGGCGAGACGCCGTGGAAGTACGACGGGAAGATGATCAGCCCGCACGTCCAGGAGCACATCGATTTCGTCGAAAGCCTCCGCTCCGGGACGCCCTACAACCAGGCGACGCAGGTCGCCACCAGCACGCTCATCGCCATCCTGGGGCGGACGGCCGCGTACACGGGGAAGGTGGTGACGTGGGACCAGATCCTGAATGCCGAGCAGGACTACACGCCGCCGGCATACGAGTTCGGCGACCTCCCGGTGCGGCCGGTGCCGGTGCCGGGGAAAAGAGCCTGAAGGGGATGAACCGCCAAGGCGCCGAGGGCGCCAAGGGGTTTGCCGGATCGATTGCCCATGGATGATCATCGGGGCTTGCCCGGGCTTGCCCTGTCGGCTGGGCTGTTGGCCCTTGCCGCATCCGTCCCCGCGGCCGCCGAGACGCCGCCGGCGCGCGTCCCCGTCATCTACTGCTCCGACCTCTTCCACCCGCACGACGACCCGGACGACCACTTCGACCTCGCGTCCGTCCACACCATCCCCGGGATCGACCTCAAGGCCGTCATCCTCGACCAGGGGGCGCGGCAGGTGCGGCAGCCGGGCGCCATCCCCCTCGCCCAGATGCGCGCGATCACGGGCCGCGACGTCCCCTTCGCCACCGGCCTGGCGGAGAAGCTCAAGGGGCCGGCGGACGACGGCCTCGACCAGCCGGCCGAGCACCAGAAGGGCGTCGAGCTGATCCTCCGGGTGCTCGACGAGTCGCGTGAGCCCGTCGCGATCTCCGCCGTCGGCAGCATGCGCGACGTCACCGCCGCCTTCAACCGGAAGCCCGACCTCCTCCGGGCGAAGGTCGGCCGGCTGCTGATCTTCATCGGCGAGGCGTCGCACCCGAGCTTCATCGAGTACAACGTCGAGCTCGATCCCCAGGCCTACGTCGGCCTGATGCGCTCCGGGCTCTCGATCTACTGGGTGCCGTGCTTTGACGGCGGCCTCTGGAAGAACGGGGGGCACGCGTCGTACTGGAAGGCGAGGCACCGCGACGTCCTGAAGGGCGCCTCGCCAGAGCTGGTCCAGTATTTCATCTACGCCCTGGAGAAGGAGAAGTCGGCCCCGCTGTCCTTCCTGAAGCAGCCCGTCGATCCTGCGCGCAGGGACCGGCTCTTCGCGGGGGAGCGGAACGTCTGGTGCACGGCGGTCTTCGGGGCGCTGGCGGGGCGGACGGTGGCCTTCGACGGCACGCGGTACGGGTTCGCGCCGCTGAAGATCGGCAGCGCCGGCGAGCAGGCGGCCCCCGGTGCCCTCTTCGGATTCTCCGGGGTCGAGGTCGCGGTCTCCGACAAGGGCGTCGTCCGGTACGAGAAGGGCGGGGAGGCGAAGAAGGTGTGGCGGTTCGAGATCCGCGACCCGGCGCGCTATGCCGAGGGGATGACGGCGATGACGGCCGAGCTGTTGGGGCGGCTGGGCGGGGGGCCGTGACCGGTGCGCGGTATCCGGGCAGGTCAGGCGACCCGCCCCTGCGGAAGGCCGCCGTCGCGCCCGGTCCCCGTCAGACGGCCATCACGATCGTCTGCTGGTGCGTCGGCTTGATCGTCCGGCCGGGCGGGACGACCAGGAAATCCTTCGGGTCCCACGCGCCGTCCACGAGCCGCCGGAGGAGCGCGGTGTCGCCCGCGAGCTCCTCGTACGCCCAGCCGAGTCGCGCCGCCTCCTCCCGCGTCCGTGCCTGCAGCGCCGCGGCGTCCCCCACGCCCGTGTCGATGTAGGCGAGCTTCGTGTAGGTCTTCGTCCATCCCGCCATCTGTTCCATCAGGTAGTTCGCGTTTTCCGCGCCGTACTTCGCCGCCAGGTCCCGTTCGTTCCAGCTCAGGCCGAGCTGGGAGGGGATGGTGCCCGGCTCGGAGACGACCTCGTTCGAGCTGCGCTCCGCCCAGCCGGGGGACTTGAAGTACGTGCCGGGGTTCGCATCGAAGTACGCCGCGTAGCGCTCCTTGGACCCCAGGAGGAGCGTGATGCAGTCGTGGGCGCGGGGGACGACCATCGGCAGCGGGGCGCGCAGGCCCTCGACCCCGTTGTTGCAGAGGCCGTACCCGAGGAGGATCGCCTCGTAGCGGGTCGCGTCGATCGCGTCGATCGCCGCCTGGAGGCGCGCCGTCATCCCCGTTTTCCCCATGTCGTGAAGCCCCTTGGGGAGGAAGACGAGGTCGACGACGCGCGGGGACCGGGCGGCGCAGAGACAGAGCTCCCGCTGGAGGATCTCGCAGGCGATCAGCGCGAGGCGGCGGGGCATGGCCATGGGGCTGGATCGTAAGCCCCGCGGCGCGCAGGGTCAATGGGATCCCGGGCGGGGCGATAGGGGGCGCATCGGCGTCCCGGCGGCGTATCCTCGCGGCGGACGGACGGCGCCACCTCGTGCGCGGCGGCGACTCCCCGGAGCTGCGGCCGCGGGATCTCCACGGGCACCTGGGAGGGGCCCGCGGCACGTCACCCGCCTCCGCCCGGAAGCCCCGCCCCCTGTTTGACCGCCGTAGCCTCGGCGAAGGCGGTTGGGGCGGGGGGGATCCGCCTCCGCGCTTCGCGCTACGGCGGACAAGAGGGCCGGGCCGGACCTCGGTTCCTATTCAGGTCAGGCTCCCGCCTTCGCGCAAG
>CAYUME010000138.1:0-9591 GCA_964445475.1 uncultured Planctomycetia bacterium | reverse complement strand
GCGCGGGCAGGAGATGGAGCTCCCCGAGATGGGACTGGAGCAGCATCTCCGCGAAGCCCGCCGTCCCGCCGAAGTTGCAGTCGATCTGGAACGGCGGGTGGGCGTCGAAGAGGTTCGGGTAGACGCCTCCCCCGCCGGCGCTGTAATCCGTCCCGACCTTCCCGACCAGCGTCAGGAGGTTGCGGACGATCGTGTACGCGTGGTCCCCGTCGAGGAACCGAGCCCAGAAGTTGATCTTCCAGGCGCGGCTCCAGCCCGTCCCCTGGTCCCCCCGGGCGCTGAGCGAGACCTTCGCCGCCGCCGCGAGTTCCGGCGTCGACATCGGGGCGATCTGGCGCCCGGGGTGGAGCGCAAAGAGGTGGGAGACGTGCCGGTGGTCGTCCTTCGGGTTGTCGAGGTCCCGCTCCCACTCCTGGAGCTGGCCCCATTTCCCGATCTTCGGCTGGAGAAGCGCTCCGCGCATCGCGAAGAGACGGTCGCGGTACGCCTTGTCCGCGCCGAGCGCGTCGGCGGCGTCGACGGTGTTCGTGAACAGGTCGTAAACCAGTTGCTGGTCGTACGAGACGCCTTCCCCTTCGGGACCGTGCTCGGGGGACCATCCGTCGGGGACGACCAGCGTGCCGTCGGGGCGCTTCTTGAGCCGGTCCTCCCAGAACGCGCAGACCTCC
Source organism: uncultured Planctomycetia bacterium (assembly GCA_964445475.1). GTDB lineage: Bacteria > Planctomycetota > MHYJ01 > CAYUME01 > CAYUME01 > CAYUME01. Next base: position 8,923 of record CAYUME010000138.1, on the reverse strand, counting down.
TTGAGGACGGGGTAGGCGACCTCCTTCAGGTACGCCTTGTCCTGCCCGAACGCGAAGTGTTCCCAGAGGTGCTGGGCGTACCAGGCGCTCCCCGGGGGATTCCACTTCCAGCTCGATCCGCCGTAGATGTTGTTCTCGGTCTGGACCGTCCAGCCGCGGGTGGCCGGGCCGTACTTCTCCTTCGTCCGGAGCTTCCGGACCTCCCGGAGGCTGCTCACGTAGTCGATGAACGCGCGGTGGCACTCCGCCAGGTTCGTCGGCTCGGCGGGCCAGTAGTTCATCTGGACGTTGATGTTGGAGTGGTAGTCGCACCTCCAGGGCGGCTTGTTGGAGTCGTTCCAGAGCCCCTGGAGATTGGCGGGAAGCGTGCCGGCGCGCGAGCTGCTGATGAGGAGGTACCGCCCGTACTGGCAGAAGAGCTCCTCGAGGTCGGGATCGGAGGCCTTGTCGCGCGTATACGCGACGAGGCGCTCGTCGGTGGGCTTCGCGGCAAGATCGGGGGCGGTCGTCCCCACGTCGATCCGGAATCGCCGGTAGAGCGCCTGGTAGTCTTTCACGTGCTCGGCGAGGAGGTCGTCGACGGTCCGCTTCGCGGCGGCATCGATCCACCCGGACACCCGGGCACGGGGGTGTTCGCCGCGCCAGCCCTTTGAAAAGACGGGGACATAGCTCGTACCGGCGGCGAGGAGGATCGTCACGCTGGCGCAGCCGTTGAAGGTGGCCTGGACGCCCGGGAGCGCCCCCTTCCACCCCGGCGGCCCCGTCTCCTCCCGCGCGGACCGGATATCGACCGTTCCGCCTTCCCCCCGGACCAGCAGCCGGGCCTCGTAGTCGAGCCCGTTCTGCAGCTTCCCGGTCGCGCGGAGGCGCCCGCCGTCGGCGACGGTCTCGGCACCGTGCATGTCCGTCAGGAGAACACGACCGGTGAGCGCGACGCCCGCGCCGGCCTTCAGGTGCAGCACCAGCACCCGGGCGGGCCGGCTCGCGAAGGCGAGGCGCTCGACCTTCGCGGCGCCGCGGGCGTAGGCGACGCGGTGGACGGCGCGGTCGATGTCGAGCTCCCGGCGGTAGTCGGCGGCATCCGCATGGTTGAGCTCGACGAAAACATCGCCGAAGGCCTGGTAGGCGCCCGTCCCCTCGGATTGGTCGTCGCCCTCCCAGAGGCTGATCTCGTTGAACTGGATGCGCTCCCAGTCCGTCCCCCCGAAGAGCATACCGCCCAAAGCGCCGTTGCCGATCGGCAGCGCCTCGGTCATCCAGGCCTTCGCCGGCTGCCGGTACCAGAGGGTGGACGTGGCCTCCGGCATGTCGCCCCCCGGGGCGGCGTAGGTGGAAAGACCCGCGAGCAAGACGATCTGGGCGACATGACGGATCAGCCGGGCGGCTTTCATCGCGGGACCTCGTCAAAAGGGGAAGGGATAGGCCGGATCCCGAGGCCGGGGCCGGGGGCAAGGTGGGCGACGCCCTTCGCGCGCCTAGCGGTCCGGGGCCGTCGACTCAGTTCTTTTTCTGGTACACCCGCACGTAGTCGACCCGCATCTTCTGCGGAAACGCGGCGTCGTCGATCCCCTTCTGCCCGCCCCACGACCCGCCCACCGCGATGTTGAGGATCAGGTACTGGTCCGTGTCGTACGGCCACGCGTCGGGGCCGGACTTCTCGTTCTCGTAGGTGAAGTACTTCTTCTCGTCGACGTAGAAGTCTATTTTCTCCGGCGTCCATTCGATCCAGTAGACGTGGAAGGCCTCGTGGGGCCGGGGGATCGCGATCTTCGACCCCTTGTTCGTCCGCTTGACGTGATTGTACTTCGCCGTATGGATGTTGGCGTGGATGAGGTCGGGGTCGAACCCGACGTTCTCCATGATGTCGATCTCGCCGCAAGCGGGCCAGCCCTTCGACTTGTCGGTCCCGAGGGTCCAGATCGCGGGCCACAGCCCCTTCCCCGTCGGCAGCTGGGCCCGGACCTCGATCTTTCCGTACGTCCAGGCCGCCTTTCCGCGGGTCACCAGGCTGGCCGAGGTGTACTCCGCGTTTTCCCGGGAGCGCTTCCAGTCGTTCCGGCTCGAGCCGTCCCGGAAGGCGGGATTCCTCATCGTCTCCTTGCGCGCCTCGATCACGAGGTGTCCGCCGTCGACCCGGCAGTTCTCTTTCCGGGCCCGCGTGTAGTACTGCAGCTCGTTGTTCCGGATGAAGCCCTCCTCGTAGTCCCATTTCGCCGGGTCGGGCATCCCCGGCGCGTTGAACTCGTCCGACCAGACGAGCGTGTACTCCTCGGCTCCGGCGAAAGGCGCCAGGGCGATCACGAACAGGACGCCGGAGACGAATCGCATGGGCACCTCCGTCAAAGCGTTGCCGGATCGGATGCGAACGCGCTCCACATAGGATGTCGTCCCCCCTCGCCGTGTTTCACCGTCCCCGCTCCGACGGCCGCTCCTGGATTGCCTCCAGGTGGCAGATCGCCCCGGTCGATATCTCCGCGGCGTTCGCCTCGTCCGTGTCGAGGTGCATCTCCAGCCGGAACTCGGGGTGGACGCGCACGAGGACGTCGCCGAAGACCAGGGAGCGCGGCCCGTCGACGCGGATGCGGACGACATCCCGGTCGCGCAGGGCGAACGAGAGGGCGTCCTCCGGGGCCATGTGAATGTGCCGCAGCGCGTTGATGACGCCGCGCTCGAGACGCACCGATCCCGACGTCCCCTCGAGCTGGATCCCCGGCGAGCCGTCGAGATCGCCGGAGGCGCGGATCGGGCCGTCGATGCCGAGCTTGAACTCCGCCGTCCGCGCGATCTCGACCTGGGACTCCTTCCGTTCGGGCCCCAGCACCCGGACGCGTTCGATCCGCCCCTTGGGACCGACCAGGGTCACCTGCTCGCGGCAGGCGAACTGCCCCGGCTGGCTCAGGTCGGCATGCCGCGTCAGGACGTGCCCCTTCCCGAAAAGGGCCTCGACGTGCGCCGGGGAGAGGTGGACGTGGTTGGCGGAGACGCCGATCGGGATCGGCTTCCCGTGCTGGCGCTTCAGGACCTGCGAGACGCCGAGGTGTCGAACGGCCTGAACGGACTGCCGTGCGATCATCCGCTCCTCGTCGGTCCCCGCGGCCAGGACGCGAATGCGCGATTCGCTGTCGCTGATGTCGACGACCTCCCCGGGCCCGGGGCAGGCGGCCCGGTTCGCCGCCTCGTCGATCAGGATGCCCATGCCGCCGAGCCCCTGGCAGATGCGGGCCCGCGCCCCCGGGCTCCGCTGCCCGATGCCGCCGGTGAAGACGATCGCGTCCGCCCCGCCGAGCGCGGCCAGGTAGGCCCCGACGTACTTCTTCGCCCGGTAGCAGAAGGCCTGGATGGCGATGAGCGCGCGCCGGTTCCCCGTGTCCGCCGCCGCCTCCAGCTCCCGCATGTCGTGCGTCAGGCCGGAGAGTCCCATCAGCCCCGACTGCCGGTTGAGCAGGTCGTCGAGCGCGTCCGGCGTCATCTGCTTCTCGCGCATCAGGTGGATCAGGACGCCGGGGTCGACGTCGCCGGAGCGCGTCCCCATGACCAGTCCTTCGAGCGGCGTCAGCCCCATGCTCGTGTCGATCGAGCGGCCGTGCTCGACGGCGGCGAGGGAGACCCCGTTCCCGAGGTGACAGGTGACCAGCTTCAGCTCCCCGAGCCGGCGGTCGAGATGGCGCGCGGCCAGACGGGCGACGAACTCGTGCGACGTCCCGTGGAAGCCGTACCGCCGGATCCCGTCCTGCTCCGCGAGCGCCGTCGGCAGGGCGTACAGATGCGCTGCGGGCGGCATCTTCGCGTGGAAAGCGGTGTCGAAGACCGCGACCTGCGGCACGGCCGGCGCGAGCCGCTCGCACGCCTCGATGCCGAGGAGGTTGACCGGGTTGTGCAGCGGCGCCAGCGCGGAGAGGCGCCGGATCGCCTCCTTCACCTCCGGCGTCACGATCGTCGGCGCGTCGAGGACGCTTCCGCCGTGGACGACCCGGTGCCCGATCACGCTGAGGTCGGAGAGGGATTTGAGGACGCCGCGTCCGTTCTGGGTGAGCAGGGCCGCGGCGGCCTGGAAGGCGGCGGCGTGGTCGGCGTTCGGAAGCGCCTCCTCGAATCGCCCTTTCGGCCCCTCGTACGTATGACGCGCCTCGGGCGTCCTCAGGCGCTCCGCCTGCCCGCGCGCGACCGGGGCCTCGGCGCTGGTGTCGTAGCAGGTGTATTTCAGGGAGGAGCTCCCGCAGTTCACGACGAGGATGCGCATCGGGCCCGTCGCGCCGTGGGCGAACGCCGGGCGTCCCGACCGCACCGGCTCGGGCAAAGGCGCCACCGCCCGCAACCGCGACGCGATCAACCGCGCCAGGTACTGCACGGACTTCGGATTCGTGGCGATGGTCTCCGTGAAGACCTGCTCCGGGAGCAGGAAGGCCTCGACCTCGGTCACAGCCACGACGTCCGCCAGCGTGGACTGGCCGGTCATCAGCGAGATCTCGCCGAAGCAATCCCCCTCCCCGATGCCGCCCAGGAGGCGCCGGGCAGGCGTGCCGTAGCCGGTGACCGCCTCGGCGCGACCGTGGGCCACGATCCCGAACTCGACGCCGGAGACGCCGGCGCTCAGGATCAGCTCCCCGGGCCTGAAGTGCGCCCGCTCCGTCTTCGCCGCCAGCCCGGCGAGCGCGTCCGGGGTCAGACCCTCGAACAGCGGGTGGGTCTTGAAGTAGTCGAGCGGCTCCATGGGCAGGTCTCCAGGCCTTGGCCTCTAGCACCGGGCGCCACATCCTCGTCCGCCAACCGTCTCGTGCTCGCTTTCCGGACCCGGTCGCACCCGCGCACCCGGCCGTTCCATCCCGGATCGTCATCCCCCTTCACGTCGATATCGCTGTGCCGTCTTCCACGCGATCTCCTGCAAATAGCCCGCCTCCTCCCCGGTCAGATCGCAGAGCGGCTTTCCCCCGGCCCTGGACGCCTCCAGACGCGCCGGCAACCCGACCGGGCTGTTTCCCGTCAGCATGGCATAGAAGACGCAGGCCGTAAGATAGGTGCCTCGGGGATTCGGGTGCGACTGGTCCTTCTCATGGAGGACGAGCCCCTCGCGCGCGGCAAGGGCCGCCTTCCACGCCTCTCCGGCGGGCACCAGCAGCGCCTTGTTGACCCGGGCCGCGTCCGCGTAGGACTTCGTGATCTCGTCCTGCTGAGCGGGGATATGCTGCCGGGCCCATGTCATGTAGAAGACCGGCGTGGCGGACGGCTGCATCCCGCGGATCGCCGCGACGAGCCTCGCGGCGTACTGGTCGAACTGGCACGGGAATCCGGAAAGCGCCTCCTGGCTCTGCCCCTGCAGGACGACATAGTCCCAAGGCCCCTGCTCCTTCAGCAGCCGATCGAGCTTCCCCTTGCGCTCGGGATGGGGAGGCACGGCGGGGTTCGGAGCCGGCGTCCCCTCGTTGTGGTGCCAGTGGTCCCGGAGCGAGGCCCCGCCGACCGTGTAGCGCGCGACCTCGGCCTTCCGGCCCTTCGACTCCAGGAACGACTTGACGTGACCCGGCAGGTCGTGGAATTCGGTGTAACTGTTGCCGACAAAAAGAACGCGCACCGGCTTCCCTCCCTCCCCCGCCTGCGCAGGCCCGGCGTCTACGGCCGAAGCCAGGCACAGGACCATCGAGGCCGACCCCAGAACGACACGCATGCCCACGCCTCCTGAATCGCGTATGGCAGATGACGATCTCGGCACTATAATGGAGGAATACCCCCTCATCAAGGAGACTCCAGAATGCGCGCAGGCCGCCTCCCGATCCCCTTCCTCCTGGCCCTCCTCCCGCTCGTCCCCGCCGCCGCCGACGTCCGTCTCCCCGCCGTCTTCGGCGACCACATGGTCGTCCAGCAGGGAGTCCCCGTCCCCGTCTGGGGCTGGGCCGACGCGGGCGAGGAGGTGTCGGTCACGCTCGGCAACCGGACCGGGAAGGCGACGGCGGATGCGACCGGGACGTGGATGGTCAAGCTGGAGTCCCTCCCTGCCGGCGGCCCCCTTGCGCTCAAGGTACAGGGCAAGAACGTCCTCGAGCGGACCGACGTGCTGGTCGGCGAGGTCTGGCTCTGCTCCGGGCAGTCGAACATGGGGATGACGGTGAGCCGCTGCCTCGACTTCGACGCGGAGGCGAAGGCGTCGGATTTCCCGCAGCTCCGCATGTACACGGTGGACCGGAAGCCGGCGGAGACGCCGCAGGCCGACGTCCCCGGCTCCTGGAAGGCGAGCGGCCCGCAGACGGTCGGCTCCTTCTCCGCCACGGCCTATTTCTTCGGCCGGCGCCTCCACCAGGAGCTGGGAGTCCCCGTGGGTCTGATCAACTCCTCCTGGGGCGGGACGCCGATCCAGGCGTGGACGAGCGTGAAGACGCACGAGTCGGTGCCGGAGCTCGCTCCGATCCTGGAGTCCCTCAAGAAGAGCATCGCGGCCTGGGACCCCGAGAAGGCGAAGGCGCGCTACGAGCAGCAGCTCGCCGACTGGAAGAAGAAGGCGGACGAGGCGAAGGCCTCGGGAAATCCGTTCAACGCCCGCCGGCCGCAGGCGCAGGCCGACCCGAATCTCTCGCAGGGCAGCCCGGGCCGCCTCTACAACGGCATGATCGCCCCGCTCGTCCCCTACGCGATCCGCGGCGCGATCTGGTACCAGGGCGAGGCCAACGCGGGCAACGGGCCGCTCTACGCCGTCCAGCTCAAGGCGATGATCGGCTCGTGGCGCGCCGACTGGGGGTGCGACTTCCCCTTCCTCTTCGTCCAACTGCCGAACTTCCAGAAGCCCCAGGAGAAGCCCGTCGAGGGCGGCTGGGCCGACATCCGCGAGGCCTTCCTCAAGACGCTGACCGCCGTCCCGAACACGGGCATGGCCGTGACGATCGACGTCGGTGACGCGCAGGACATCCACCCGAAGAACAAGCAGGCGGTCGGCCACCGCCTCGCCCAGTGGGCCCTGGCGAAGACCTACGGGAAGCCGATCGTCGCGTGCGGCCCGCTCTACAAAAGCATGAAAAAGGAGGGCGACGCGATCGTCTGCGAGTTCGATTATGTGGGCGGTGGACTGGTCGCGAAGGACGGCGAGAAGCTGAAGGGGTTCGCCATCGCCGGGGCGGACAAGCAGTTCGTCTGGGCGGAGGCGAAGATCGCCGGGCAGGCCGTGGTCGTCTCCAGCCCCGAGGTGAAGGACCCCGTCGCCGTCCGCTACGCCTGGGCCAGCAACCCCTCCTGCAACCTCTTCAATGCGGAGGGACTCCCGGCGTCGCCGTTCCGCACCGACGACCGATGACAGGCCAATCGCCAATCGGGCGCCTTTCCCCGGATGCACCCGGCACAGAAGCACGATCGTGAATCGCCACGTCTGCACCCCGCTCCTCGCCGTCGCAACCCTGGTCGCGATGGCAGGCCCCGGGTTTCCCGAGCCGGCCGCCCCTGCGGAGTGGACGATCGAGGGCCGGAAGCGTCAGGCCCTCGTCATCTCCCCGTCCGCGCCTTCTGAAGGCGGCGCCCCCGTGATCCTCGTCTTCCACGGCCACGGTGGCTCGATGCGAGCCATGGAGCGCCTCGGCTTCCAGGACCTCTGGCCCGAGGCCTACGTCGTCTGCCCCCAGGGGCTGCCCACCATGACGCCCCGCGACCCGGACGGCCAGCGGCCCGGCTGGCAGACGGCGCCCGGCGAGAACGGCGACCGCGACCTCAAGCTCGTGGACGCGATCCGGAAGACCCTGCGCGACGAGAAGAAGGTGGACGACCGCCGCCTCTTCGCGACCGGCCACTCCAACGGCGGCGGCTTCACCTACCTGCTCTGGGCGACGCGCGGGAGGGAGCTGGCCGCGGTCGCGCCTGTCGCCGCCGGGGCCTCCGCGTTGCGGTCGTCAGGCCCCCCCGCCCCCCTGCCGGCCCTGCACATGGCAGGGGAGACGGACGCGATCGTCCGGTTCGCCGTCCAGCAGCGCACCATGGAAGCGGCCCGCCGGCTCAACCGCTGCGCCCCGGAAGGCAGGGCCTGGGCAAAGGCGGGCGACCTGGTCGGCACGCTCCACCCGTCCGAGAGCGGAGCCCCCTTCGTCTCCGTCGTCCACCCCGGGGGACACGCCTACCCGGCCGAGGCCCCGAAGCTGATCGTCCGCTTCTTCAAGGAGATCGCGGAGGCGCCGCGCTGGATCGACAGCCCCGTCGTCTCCGCGCTCTTCATGAAAGCCGGGGTCGACGGCACGTTCGTCCTGTACGACGTCGCCGCGGGCACCCTGACGGGCCACGACCGGGCGCGCGCCGGGAAGCGCTACGTCCCCGCCTCCACCTTCAAGATCCCGAACACGCTGATCGGCCTCGTCACGGGCGCGGTGAAGGACGTCGACGAGATCCTGCCCTACAAAGGCCCCTCCCCCGCGTTCATGAAGGCGTGGGAGAAGGACATGGGACTGCGCGAGGCCATCGCGATCTCCAACCTCCCGATCTACCAGGAGCTGTCCCGTCGCATCGGCCTGGAGCGGATGCGCGAGCAGGTCGCACGGCTGGACTACGGGAACAAGGACGTCGGCGACACGGTCGATGCATTCTGGCTGAAGGGGCCTCTTCAGATCAGCGCCATCGAGCAGGCACGGTTCCTCGCGCGGATGGCCCAGGACACCCTGCCAATCCCCCCCGGGATCCTGAAAAGCGTCCGGGAGATCGTCCGGGTCGATCAGGGCCCCGGATGGTCGCTCCATGCGAAGACCGGCTGGCTGAACGCACCGGGGGAAGGCGTCGGGTGGTGGGTCGGGTGGGTTCAGAAGGAGGGGCGCACGACCGCGTTTGCGCTCAACATGGACCTGCGAAGCACCGCCGACGCCCCCAAGCGGGTCGAGTTGGGCCGCGCAAGCCTCCAGGCCCTGGGGGTCCTTGACAACCGTCCGGCCGTGCCGCAAGATGCGCCAGGGCCCCGGCGTTGATGCCA
>CAYUME010000137.1:0-9598 GCA_964445475.1 uncultured Planctomycetia bacterium | reverse complement strand
CTTCCGGATCGGGCGCGATCCCGCCTCCGAGCTCTTTCTCAAGGATGCCCGCGTCTCCCACGCCCACGCCCGTCTCGAGAAGCGGGCTGACGGGATCTGGCTCGTCGACCTCCAGAGTCGGAACGGGAGCCTCGTCAACGGCACCCCGGTCCACGAGCAGCGGATCCGGGCGGGCGACCGCATCCGCATCGGGGACACCGCCATGCGGTGGGTGGAGGAGGAGGCCGCCGCGGTGCCCGCCGGCCATGCCAAGTCCCTGGCCAACCGGCTCCAGGCGTTCTATCATCGGGGTGAGACGAGCGGGCCGGTCGCCACGGGCCCGGCCCGGGCCATCGCCTTCGACATCGAAGGGACGCTGTTGACGACGGACGGGCTCGCCGCCGAGGCCCTCGCGCAGACGCTCCGCGAGATGTGCGGCCTGCTCCACCCGCTCGACGGGTTCCCCACCGCGGGGCGGAGCGAGCCGGAGATCGTCCGGAACGCCCTGCGTGCCGCGGGGATGCCGCCCGAGCGGATCCGGCAGGAGCGGCCCCGCGTCCTCACCCGCTACGTCTCCTATCTCGGCAACGCCCTCTCCCGCCGTTCCCCGGGCCGGGTCCTTCCCGGCGTCAAGACGCTCCTCGACCGGCTGAATGCCGATCGCCGGTGGATCGTCGGCCTCTTCACCCGCCACATCCAGCTCAGTGCCCGTCTCCTGCTCGGCCACTACGGCCTCCTCGGGTCGTTCCGGTACGGCGTCTACGCGGACGAGGCGGAGAATCCCGAGTCCCTCCCGGTCCTGCTGCTGGTGCGGGCGCGGGAGGCGGCGAAAGTCCCCGTGGCGCTCTCCGCCTGTCTCGTAGGGGACTCGGCCCGCCTGATTGCCGTCGCCCGCGCGGCGACGTGGCGGGCGATGGCGGTGGCCACCGGCGCGGAGCCCTACGAGGACCTGGCCGGGCAGAAACCGGCCCTGCTCTTCAGGACCCTCGAGGACACCGGCGCGGTCCTGAGTCAGCTGAGCGCGGCGTTCGATCTTCCCGTCGCGACGGCGCAATCCGCGCGCTCGTGAACGGGGGGCGGAGGGGCGCTCGCGCCGTCCGCCCCCGCAGCGCGGCATGCCTGTATGGGTTCCCCCCGCCTTTGCATGTGCAGGTCCACCCTTCGCTCGCCTTTCAAGGGTTGACCTCAGCGTCATAAATTGGTAACACAGGGGGCCACCCCGAAGGTCGGCGTCCGTTCGCGTCGCGGGGAGGTGGAAGGAATCCGCTCCGCCATGCCCATCCTGCGCGTCGAAGACGGAGCCGACAAGGGGAAGACCGTCCCGCTGACGATGCGGAAGACCGTGACCATCGGGCGCGATGCGGCGGCCGACATCCCCCTGCGCGACACCAAGGCCTCCCGCTTTCACGCCCGCGTCGAGTTCCGGAACGACGGCCTCTGGCTGATCGACCTGAACAGCAAGAACGGGTCCTTCATCAACGGCATCGCGATCCGGGAGCACCAGCTCAAGCTGGGCGATCATTTCATGGTCGGGGACACCATCTTCGTCGTGGCGCCCGATCCGAAGCCGGCGGCGCGGCCCGCCGTCCCCCCGTCCTCCACCGCCATCCGCTCCGCGAAGCCCGTCCCGGGCCCGGCCGCCTCCACCGAGACGGCCACCGCCGTCCGCGGCGACTCGATCGCCCGGCGCCTCCAGGCCTTCTACCGGCTGCGTTCCGACAAGCAGAAGGGCGAGGAGGCGCCCAAGGGGCCCAGCCGGTTCATCGTCTTCGAGATCGACGGCACCCTCATCCGGACGGAGGGGATGGTCGAGGAGGCCTTCGAACAGGCCATCCAGGAGGTCTACGGCGTCCCGAAGGCCCTCGCGGACTGCCCGATGGCGGGTCGCAGCGAGCGCGAGATCGTGCAGGTCGCCCTCCGCGCTGCCAAGGTGCCCCCGGAAAAGATCAACCAGTTCCTCGCCCGGGTGCTGGCGCGCTACGTCGACGTGCTGGTGGAGACCCTCCGCAAGCGGCCGCGCGGGGACGTCCTTCCCGGCGTGAAGTCCCTCCTCGAGCGGCTCGACAAGGACTCCCGCTGGGCCGTGGGGCTCATGACGCGGCACCTTCTCCTCAGCGCGCGTCCCCTCCTCGGTCGCCACGGCCTGTGGGACTTCTTCAAGTACGGGGCCTTCGCCGACGACCACGAGAACCGGAACGCGCTCCCCGCGCTGCTCCTCGAGCGCGCCCGCGACGCCTCCGGCCTCCCCATCCAGGCGCAGGACGTCTATGCCGTCGGCGACACCGTCCGCGACCTCGCCTGCGCCAAGTCCTCCGGCATGCGCACGGTGGCCGTCGCCACCGGCGGTAGCACCCACGATGCGCTCTCCGTCCTCAATCCCTACCTGATCTTCCACTCCTTCGAAGACGTGGACGCCGTGCTCTCTCGGCTCAACACGGATCTCTGACCGTCCCCCTCCGTCGTCCTTCCTCCGTCCCATGAATCAGACACCCTCCTCCCCTTTTCCCGGGACGCCAGGCGGAGACCGTCGCGACGAAGATTGACGACCCCCCCGGCGATGTGGTAGGGGAAAGCCCTCGTCGGGTGGCGATTCCGGGTTCGGGAGGGGGAGCGTCATGCCCTATCTGGCCATCCATGACGGGTCCGAGCGGGACATCGGCCGGCGGCTCGACATCCCGGCGCAGGGGATGCTGGTGCTCGGGCGCGACGCCACCGCCGACCTTCCCCTTTTCGACGGGCGCGTCTCCCGCCACCATTGCCGCATCGAGGTCCGCCCCGACGGCGTGTATGCCGTCGACCTGAGCAGCAAGAACGGCTCCTTCGTCAACAACGCCCCGATCGCCGAGCATCGCCTGCGACCCGGGGACCACCTCCGGGTGGGGGACACGGTGCTGGTGTACATGGTCGAGTCGGCCTCCGCGGCCCCCGCGACCGGCCGCTCGGGCACCAAGTCGGTGGCCGACCGTCTCCAGGCCTTCTACCGGTCGCGCACGGAGAAGGATGTCCCCGTCGTCCGCAGCACGGGGCCGCTCCGGCTGCTCGCCTTCGACATCGAGGGGACGCTGCTCTCGACGGACGGGCTGAGCACCGAGATCCTCGAGCAGGTCCTGCGGGAGGTGTGCGGGGCGGTGAATCCCTTCGAGGGATTCCCGCTCGCGGGCCGGAGCGAGACCGAGATCATCCGGAACGCCCTGCGGGCGGCGGGGATGCCGCCCGAGCGGATCAAGGCGGAGCGGCCCCGCGTCGCCACGCGCTACGCCACCTTTTTCGGCAACATGCTCAAGCGCCGCCCCCGCGGGAACATCCTCCCGGGCGTCCGGGGCCTTCTCGACCGCCTGCAGGGCGACTCCCGCTGGACCCTCTCCCTGCTCACCCGCAAGACCGCGATGACCGCCCGTCTTCTTCTCGGACACCACGGTCTGCTCGACAAGTTTCCCTTCGGGGCCTTCGCGGACGACCGGGATCTGCGCGAAGCCCTCCCCGCTCTTCTCCTGGAGCGGGCGCGCGAGTCGCTGGGCATCGCCTTCGAGCCGAAAGACGCGGTCGTCGTCGGGGACGCGGTGCGCGACATCGCCGTCGGCCGGGAGGCGGGCATGCGGACGGTTGCCGTCGCGACCGGCGCGGACACCTACGAGGCCTTGTCGGACCTCAAGCCCGACCTGCTTTTCCACTCCTTCGAGCACGTCGACGAGGTTCTCGGGAAGCTCAACGAGATGTTGTCGGCGAAGCCGTCGAAGTGATGTGCCCCGCCGCAGCCGCCGTTGCCCGGCTACGGCGGCCTTGGTCTGACAACGACACCGTCGACGAATCCCGCGTCCGCCCGAGGAAGGCCTCCCGAGGCTGCCGGCGGCGCATCCCTTCGCGCATTTCCCCTTTGTATCATTGATTTCGAAGTTACCGGTGAGTATAATTACGCGTACAATATTAATGGGCGCTAAATGGCCTATCCTGTCTTATATGGCATCCGCGTCCGGGGGGTCGCCGTCCTGGTGCTCGTGGCCGGCGCGGTCGCCTCCGCCGAGTCCGCTCTCGACCAGCTCCGGAACACCCCGGGTGCCCGCTCGGGCGACATTCCCACCCCCCAGGCGGCCTGCGCCTACTGCGGGAGACGGATCGGGACCGGTCACGCGCAGGGGTGTCCGCAGGGGCCCCAGCAGCAGCAACAGGGCTCGAAGTCTTCTCCCGCCCACGCCGCGCCGCCCGCCCTGAGCCCCTCCCAGCAGATGGCCGTCTCCCTGGCGGGCGGCCTCGTCCAGGGCCTCTTCACCAGCATGTTTGACGACTCCTCGGAGCGCGAGGCGGTGGCGGCGGCCGCCGCCGCCGAGCGCGCCCGGTACGAAGCCCAGGCCCGCGCCGCCTGGGAGGCCGCCGAGCGCCAGCGCCGCGCGGCGCTCGTCACCTCCCAGCGCCAGAGGCGCGACGCTGAGGACGACGCCAGCATGGAAAGCCTCCGCGCTGCCATGGGCGAGGGCTTCGACAGCGCCCCCAGGGATCCCCTCGCCGACGCCCTCAACGACCCGGCCGTCGTCGACCTCCGCGGCAAGCAGGGCGTTGTCCAGCCCCTCCGCGATGGCGATCCGGTGCTCCCTGTCTCGCAGGCCGCCATCGACAAGGCCGCCCGCGACGCGGCCGACCGGCGCGCGCGCTACGAGAAGATGGTCGAGGAGAACGCCGACGCGAAGGTTCTGGCCCAGCGCCTTTCCGAGCTCGAGGAGAAACAAAATGCCGTTCGCGACCAGCTGATCGACCTCAAGCGGAGCGCCAAGGCCTCGATTCGCATGTACGAGGCGGCCGAGGCGGACGTTCGCGAGGCGACCGACGCCGCGATGGAGCGCGGCATGGGCCTCGCCGTCGACGCCCTGCTGGCCGGCAAGGGCAAGGCGCTCGATCACCTCAAGACGGTCAAGTCGGACTCCGCCCTGTGGAAGGAGACCCTCCGGTCCGTCGAGGGGGTCGACAAGGTCGCCGAGACCATCAACCAGGCGGGGGAGGACGTCGACTGGTTCCGGCAGCAGCGCGACCTGGCGAAGGACCTCGAGTACCTCGGCGACCGGGTTGGGATCCTCGGCCCCCACTGGGCCGTCGGGAAGTCGATCGTCGAGAGCGGGATGGGCATCCGGAAGGAGCTCCAGGCGATGCGGACGATCCGGGAGCAGGACGGGCTCAACGAGGCCTACAAGGCGAAGCTGGAGGACCTCACGGCGCAGAACAAGAAGCTGGTCGCGGACCTCCGCCGCGCGCGCGAGGAGCTGGCGAAGGAGCTCGGGGTCCCGGTGGACCGGATCCCGCGGCCCGACCGCGACCCGAAGCCTCCGACGCGGCTCGGCGTCCCCGTGCCTCATCCCGATGATTGAATCCGTTTCCGTCCCGGAACCGCCGCGTCTTCACCCCAGCCGAGGAGGTCTGCCGTGATCGCCCGTCTGACGTCCGTCCGCCACGCCGCCGTTCTTGCCCTCCCGGCTCTCGCCGTCGCCCTCGGCGGCTGCCTCGACATGATGGAGCCGAATCCGGACGCCTACAACACGGTCGCGTACGCCACGGAAGACCCGATGGATCCCGCGGTCCGGAAGCATTTCATGTTGTGCCAGCAGCACGGCATCTTCTACGAGTACCCGGTCTGGCTCGACTTCAAGGACGGGAGCGAGGAGTGGGAGGCGGGATACGTCTGGGCGAGCCTGTCCTATCTTCCCCTGTCTCCGAACCTCGGCCTGTACAAGGACGCCACGCCGGACACGGTCCGGTTCAGCGACCTGGTGGAGGGGGTCGAGCCCACGTCGGTCATCCACATGTGCATCATCGGGGTGGACGGCGACCAGAAGCCCCGGTGGCGCGATCAGTTCAACGTGGGCGATCACGCCAACCTGGCGCGCCTCGGCCAGCTGAATGTGGGGAGCGCCTATATTCCCTGCGACCTGCCGGGGCTGGCCGCCCAGCGCGCCCAGTCTCCCGCCCATGCCCCGCTCCAGCTCCGCCTCGGCGACCGGGTCGTCTGGGCGATCGGGGATCGCATGGGGTTCATCGGGCAGGTCCTTGACACCGTGGAACTGTATCCCGCGGATCCCACCCGGGGGGCCGCCGGGGTTGCTCGGCCCGCCGCCGTCTGGATCACGGCGCGTTCTTTCAAGGTCGGCGAGTGGCACGCACGCGACGCCGCGGTGCCGTACCTGTACGAGGGCCAGGCCTACGTGTTGACGAAGTGCGAGCGGCGCGCCGACGGCGCCCTCGTCGCCTTCGAGGCGAAGCCTTGGCCGGGGCCGACGGCGGACGAACTCCTGGACGGGGCGGACAGCGAGGCCTTCATCCCGGCCCGGCATGCCGCCGTCGGCTCGCCCGCCGCCCAGCAGTTCGGCGAGATGCGGGTGAGGCAGGAGACGTCCTTCAACGAGAAGCTGATCGAATGGAAAGCCGGCGAGATGCCGAAGGTGCTCTCGGGCGCGAAGCCGGAGGAGCTCTCGAAGCTGTCGGTGCGGCTCGAGAAGGCGCTGCTCAAGCTCGACCTGAAGGCCAAGCAGCTCAAGGACGCGGCCGACGAGGACGCCCGGCAGGCCAACCCGCAGGCGGGCGGGAAGGCGCCCGCGAAGGCCCTCGACCGCGCCCACCTTCTCGACCAGCGCAAGACCATCCTCACGGTCATCCTCGGGGCCGTCAAGCGCGCCGCGGCGGGGCAGTAAGCACGCGGGAACCGAAACGAAAGACGCCCCGGCCGTCGCCGGCCGGGGCGTCGAAGTCCCGCCCGGAGCCGCGCGCTACTCGAAAACGAACCCCTTCTTCTCCGCCTGCTCGCGCATCGATTTCCGCACCGCCGCGTCGAACGCCGCGTCGTTCGCCTGCCCCGCCTTCGCCCGCTCCGACGCGATGTGGGCCTGTCGCTTGGCGGTCAGCGCGCCGATCGCCTGCTGGATCTCCGCCCGCTTGGCGGCCATCGCCTCGACGTGCGCCTTCCGCTCCGCGACGGTCATGTCGCGCATCGCCTCCGGCAGCTCCTCCGCCTTCGCGGTCTCCAGGTCCACGCCCTTGTCGCGCACGGCGTCCACGAGGTCCCACCGGTTGACGTAGAGGGCGCTCGCCTTGGCCTCGGCGCGCGCGGCCGCGGCCGGGGCGCTGAGGGCGGCGACGTTCGCGTCCTGGGCGGCCTGGCGCGCCTCCCCCGCCGCCCCCTCCCGCCCGTACGCGAGGTACGTCGTGTTCAGCGCCGCGCTCAGCCGCTGCAGCTCCGCGTCGTAGGGCGTTGCCACGTCCCGGGTGCCGGTGTTGTGGTCGATCGAGGCGAACTGCCCGTCGGCCAGCGACGCCACCTCGCGCCACCCCGGGGCGATCCCGTCCGTCGCCGGGCCGCAGTAGATCGCGTTGACCATGATCCCTTTTGCGATCGCACGCCGGCAGGCGTCCCGGAACGGCACCTCCCGGTCCTGGTCGGCCGACTCGTTGCCGGCCACGAAGATCAGCTTCAGCGCCTCATTCGAGGGGGTCCAGTCCAGTCGGTCGAGGGAGGCCTGGATCACGCGCCCGACATACTCCGTCCCGCCGTTCGTGGTGAGCGAGAAGAGCTGCTGGCAGATCGTGTCGAGGTCCTCGGTGAGCCCGCTGTCCAGGCGCACCCATCCCTCGGCCGCGTTGTGCCCGTCGTTGCCGTAGGTCAGCAGCGCGACCCGCAGGCGCGGCGTTGGCTTCGCCTTCGCCAGCTCGTTCGTGATGTCCCAGAGCTTGCGCTTGGCCGACTCGATCAGCCCCTGCATGCTCCCGCTCGTGTCCAGGCAGATGGCGAGGTCCACCGGCCGGGTGACGGGCTTTCCCGCCTCCGTGGCCTGTGCTGTCGCCGTAATCCCGAGCCCCAGCGCGGCCGCCAGCGCGATCGTTCGAATCGATCCCTGCATGGCCTGTCTCCCGATTGCGGGTGATCCGGAGTCCGTCCTGTTCCTGCTCCTTGGACGCGGGCGACGGCGGCCGGGTTCCCGGCCGTCGCGGAATTAGGTGTCGAACGCGAGGGGGCGGGCGGCCTCGGGAGGGGCGGTGTGCGGGACGCGGGCCGTTGCAGGGGGAAGCCGTCGCCGGCGCGGCGATCGAATGCCGCGTTACCGACGGCAAGGCGAGTCGCTCAGGATGATCGCAGCGCATCCTGAGCGGCGAGCGGGAGCGAGAGCGAGAACGCGGCGCCGCCCTCAGCGGCCGTGTCGTGCCGGAGGTCGCCGCCCATCGCCCGCGCGAGCGCCCGGGCGATGGCCAGGCCGAGCCCCAGTCCGGCCGGCGCGTCCGTCCCGCCGCCCCGCGCGAAGGGCTGGAAGAGGCGGGCGCGGGCCTCCAGCCGGATCCCCGGGCCCCGGTCCGCGACGGCCACCGTCGCGACGCCGGCGTTCCGCGCCACGGCGACCCGGATCGTCCGGTCCGCCGCGCCCCGCGCGTACTTTTCGGCGTTGTCGAGGAGGTTCTGCAGGATCTGGGCCACCGCGTCGCGGTCGAAGCGGGCGGGCGGGAGGTCGTCCGCGATGGAGAGCTCGACCCGCGCGCCGAGCGCCTCGAGCGCCGGGCGCTGCCGCTCGACGCCCTCGCGCACGACGGCGCCGAGGTCGCCCGGCTCCGGCCGGACGGCGAGCGCGCCGCGCTCGAGCCGCGAGAAGCCGAGGACGTTCGAGACGACGCGCCCGAGCCGCTCCGCCTCGTCCGCCACGCGGCGCGCGTAGTCCTTCGACTTCGCCGGGTCCCCCAGCCCCTCCGCCAGCATCTCGCCGTACATGCGCAGCCCCGCCAGCGGCGTCCGGAGCTCGTGTGCCGCGGAGGCGGCGAAGCGCGAGCGCTGGCGGGCGAGGCGGTCGGACTGCCAGACGAGGCCGACGACGAGGCATCCGGCGAGGATCGCCGCCGCCGCCCCCGCCAGGAACATCCTCCGGAAACCGCCCACGAGGCCCCGGGCCTTCGCCCGCGCCACCGTCCCCGCGTCCGCCGGGTCGACGGCCACCACCCAGTCCGTCCCCGTCACCGGCACCCGCGCCTCGCCCGCCCGCTCCGGCAGGCCGGGCCGGAACCGCACGGGCATCTCCGGACTCCGCAGGTAGCTTTCCGCCGCCGGGGTTGACACCATCAGTCCCTGCGCGAGGCGGCCGCTCGGCGCCGAGACCTCCCGGAGCGCCGCCAGCGCGAGCCCGCCCCCGACCGGCACCGTCCGCCAGCGCAGGGGCTCCGCCCGGATGCTGACCTTGCCCTGCGGGACGGAGGACGGCTTGCCGGCCGGGGGCGCCGACGGAGTCCCCTTGGTCGGCGCCCCGCTCCGTCGCTGTTTGATGTCCTGGTAGGCTTTGTTCGCGTTCGTGTTCAGGAGCTCCGCGTCCTGCGTCTCGAACGTCTGGACTTGAGGCTGGTAGCGGGCCTGGCCCTGTCCGGCCATCGGGAGGTTCAGCTGCTGGGAGCGCGGGATGGAGGAGGTCGTCTGGTATTGGACGTCCTCCTGCTGTTGCGCCGAGTCGGCTTGGTTCGGCGCCGCCTGTGCCCCCTGCTGCATCTCGGTGGAGGCCGGGCTGACAGCCTCCTGTTGCGTCGGTGGCTGCTCCACCTGCGGGGCGGCCGCCCGCGCGGCGGGCAGCAGGTCCGAGCTGTTGGCGGCGCTCTCCCGTTGAATCAGCCGCTG
>CAYUME010000136.1:0-9612 GCA_964445475.1 uncultured Planctomycetia bacterium | reverse complement strand
CTGAAGGCGCCGGTGGTCCTGACGGCCTACCCCACGTCCACCCTGAGCGCGGAGAAGCAACTGGCACCCATCCACGCCTACGTGCAGCAGCGGGGCTGGAAGTGCTACACGCCGGAGCACGCAGACAAGCAGCAGGCCGACTTCTGGGACAAGTGCGTCACGCGGTTCGACAACAAGTGGCTGCAACGGGCGATGTGACCGCTCGATCGTCTCCCTCAGCCTTCCCCGCGTCCTCCCGGCCCGATCAACCCGCGGATCCGTTCCGGAGTCAGCTCCCGCAGGGAGTCCACCACGAGATCGGCGTTCGGGACGAGCGCCTCGCGCGACGCCGTCCCCGTGAGCGCGATCGCGGCGCACCCCGCCCGTCGCGCCGCCTCCAGCCCGGCCAGGCTGTCCTCCACCACCGCGCAGGACACGGCCGGCAGCCCCAGCCTCTCCGCCGCCAGGAGGAAGACGCCGGGGTCCGGCTTCCCCCGCGGCACGTCCCCGCCCGTCACGATCGCATCGAAATGCCTCGCCGCCGGGAGGTTCGCCGCGACGACGGCGACGTTCTCGGGGGGGCCGGAGGAACCGATCGCCAGCCGCGCCCCGTCCGCGCGCAGGGCCTCGAGCAGGTCCTCCGCCCCCGCCATCGCCGGGAACGCGCGCGCGAGGATCTCGCGGTAGGCCGCCTCCTTCTCGTCGCCCCAGCGCCGGACCTCGCCGTCCGCGACCGGTCCGCCGGTGATGACGGGGGCGATGGCGGCATTGGTCCGGCCGAAGACGCCGCGGAACAGGGGCTCGGGGAGGGCGTAGCCGCGCCGCGCCGAGGTGACGCGCCACGACTCGTAGTGAGGCCCGTAGCTGTCGACGAGCACGCCGTCCATGTCGAAGATCACGCCGTAGGGTGTCACTCGTTCAGCTCCCGGATGCGGA
Organism: uncultured Planctomycetia bacterium; assembly: GCA_964445475.1. Taxonomy (GTDB): domain Bacteria; phylum Planctomycetota; class MHYJ01; order CAYUME01; family CAYUME01; genus CAYUME01. The sequence goes on along the minus strand of CAYUME010000136.1, from coordinate 8,697 downwards.
TGTTGCGCCAGGCGACCTCGTAGGGGCCCGCCCCCTTCTTGATGCCGTGCACCTGGAGACCGATGAATCCCTTCGGGTGGGTCTGGTAGATCGGCTCGTCGGCCAGGTCCCCGATCGGCTCCCCGTTGATCCAGGTCTGGATGCGGGACCCCTTCGCGACGACGCGGAAGGCGTTCCACTGGCCGTTCTTGAAATGCGCGTGAGGCTTGCGGCTCTCCTGGGGGGTCAGCCAGCCGCGGCCGGTGGCCTCGCCGTAGACATAGCCGGAGACGGAGCCGTTGGCGCCCGCCGCCGCGATCTCGACCTGGGGCCCGTAGACGCGCCCCTCGGGGGCCTTCGCGTCCGCCCCGGCGGCCCCGGCGGCCTTCTGCTTCGACCGGATCTGCACGCCGGAGTTGAGGCTGTCGTGCACCTTCACCTCGAACTCCAGCTCGAAGTCGCCGTACTCCTTCTCGGTGCAGAGGAAGGAGTTCGGGCTCCCTTCCGTCGTCTTGCCGACGACGGCGCCGTCCTCCACCCGGTAGGCGGCGGAGCCGTTTTTCTGGGCCCATCCGTCCAGCGTCTTGCCGTCGAAGAGGCGGATCCATCCGTCCTCCTCCGCGCCCGCGGGGGCCCCCAAGGCCAGGCAGAGCAGTCCGACGGCCGCGATCCGGAATGTCGCCATGGCGATTCCCTTCAAAGGTCCCCGGCACCCGCCCTCCCGTGCGCGGAAGACGACACGGCATACGGAATTCCATGTCGCGGCCGGCCGCACGACCGACGCGAACCTACACCCGCCCTTCGCTCCGCAGCCGCTCGACGATCCCGACCGCCGACGCGCTGCGGTTCATCGTGTAAAAGTGAAGGCCGGGCACGCCCGCCTCGAGCAGCCCCCGGCACTGGCGCGTCGCGAAGTCGATGCCGAACGCTTCCAGCGCCTTCTTGTCCTCCGCCGGCAGGGCGGCGATCCCCCGGCGCACCGCCTCCGGGATGGTCGCCCCGCAAATGCCGGCCAGCATCTCCATCATCTTGACGCTGTAGATCGGCATGACCCCCGGCAGGATCGGCACGCGAAGGCCCGCCGATCGGCACCGGGCGGTGAAGTCGAAATAGTACGCGTTGTCATAGAAGTAGTTGCAGATGATGTACTCCGCCCCCCGATCGACCTTGCGCTTCAGGTGCTCGAGGTCCTTCTCCCGGCTTTCCGCCTCGATGTGCTTCTCGGGATATCCGGCGACGCCGAGGCAGAAAGGATACCTCGGCCGGATGTACGCCACGAGGTCGGAGGCGTGGGCGAAGGCGTCCGGATGAGTCCGGATCCCCTCCTCCTTCGGGGGATCGCCACGGACCGCGAGGAGGTTCTCCACGCCGAGCGCCCGGTAGGCGTCCAGGACCGAGACGATGTCGTCCGGCCCCAGCCCGTACCCGGCGAAGTAGGCGACGACCTCCAGGCCCCGGTCCCGTTTCAGCTTCTCGATCAATTGGCGGGAGCCGTCGCGCGTGGAGCCGCCGGCGCCGAAGGTCACGGAGACGAAGTCCGGCTTCAGCGCCGCCAGCGCGCCGATCGTCGCCTCCAGGTCGGCGGCGCCCTTGGGGGAACGGGCCGGGAAGAGCTCGAACGAGACCGTCGGCTTCCGCCCCGGCTGCCACCTGTCGGTCATCTTCATGAGACCCGCTCCGAATGGGAAGCCCGGGCTCCCGGGCACGCTTCTTCCATATCCCCCCGTCATCTTCCCGTCAACATCTTTGATGCGCCCGGGAAAGGGAGCCCTCCGATCCGGGGGGGGTGGGGGGTGATCCGTCAACGCCCTGATGCGGTGGCACCGGATACAGGTATCCAGCCGGCATCGCCGATAATATATAGAGGCAGGCGGGGCGGCCCCCTCCACCGAGCCTCACCGGGGCGAGCCGGCCTGATTTTCCGCGTTTTTCGGACCCCAAGAGGGCTTTCTGCGTCTAAAATAGAGGAGGACCGCTCGGGACGGGATGCCGCCAGGTCGACACGGCACCGCTCACGAAAGGGACGGAGATGGGAACTCTCGCCAAGCTGTTTCTCCTGGTCGTCATGGCCGGTCTCGTCGCCGCCATCATCGTCTGGGACCGGATGTCGCCCAGCGGGGCGACGACCGTCTCGTCCGGCGACGGAGGCCTCGGGAAGACCGGGACCGAGATCGTCCACACCCTCCAGAATGTCAAGGACCAGGCCGGCGAGGCGATCGAGAAGCTCGAGCTCAAGCGCCGCGCCGAGGAGACCCTCGAAAACCTCGACCTCAAGCGGCGGGCCGGCGAGATGGTGGATTCGATCGGGAAGACGATCGGGAACGTGACCCGAAACACGACCGAGAACGCGCGTCGGCAGACGGGACGCGAGGCGACGCCGCACCGGGACGAGCACGTCGCCGGCATCGGCCCGGACGCGGGCACGATCCACGTCGTCCGCGCGGGCGACACCCTCTGGGCCATCTCCACGCGGCATTACGGGTCCGGCTCCCACGTGAAGCGGATCGAGGAGGCCAACCGCGAGACGCTCGCCGGCGGCCAAGTCCTCAAAGCGGGGATGAAGCTGCGAATCCCCCCGGCCGACGGGAAGGCCTCCGCCGAGCAGGCCCGCAAGACCCGCCGCGAGCCGCCCCCCCTCGGGAAGGCCGCCCCCGCCGGGGGCCCCCGCACCTACCGGATCCAGCCCGGCGACACCCTCTGGCGCATCGCCCAGAAGGAGCTCGGCGATGGAAACGAATGGAAGGCCCTCTACGAGGCCAACCGGGACCTGCTGGTCAAGCCGTCCGACCTGAAGATCGGGATGGAGATCCGGATACCGGAGGACGGGCGTTGAGGGCGGGGAACCCCGCGCGGCGCGGTCCAACCGCAACCGGCGCCTCACGCGTCGCGCAGCCGGCACATCGCCACGACAAGGCCCGCGGCACCCGCCGGCCCCGTGAGGCCACCCACATCCAGTCCGACCCCGTCTTCCATCACGGCGAACGCCATGCTCCCGGCCATCTGGCCAATCGCACAGAGCGCGAGGGCCAGGCCGATCATGCGCCAGGCCGGCTGCGGGATCGTCTTCCGGACGGCCCACGCCAGGACCGCCGCGACGAGCACCTCTCCCGCCGCGATCGCTCCCACCCAAAGCCGCGCGAACCAAAGGCCGGGCGTCTCCGCCAGCATCCAGGCGAACCGGACGCCGCCCGCCACCCAGACCGCCGCGTAGGCGGACAGCAGACCGAAGGCGACGCGGGGGCGCCCGCGCAACGCGAGGGCCGCCAGGATCGCGATCCCGAGAATGAACGGCGCCACCTCGAAGACAGCGACGAACCACCAGCCCCGCATCGGATAGCGGGCGGGCCCGACGTCGTACCCGGACGCCATCTGCCACCCCGACATTCCGCCCTCGATGGGGATGAACGTCGAGACCGCCCGCAGCAGCGCCCCCGCGAGGCCGAGCCGGAACCAGGCCCGATCCGACCGCAGCCGATCGTCCATGAACTCGTGAATAGATGAAAACGGGCGGGGACTCAATCCCCTCTCTAGTCCTTCACCCCTAGGAGCCTCACGGGGCCCACCAGCCCCGTCGACACCGGCCGATGCCGCGCCGTCCACCGCTTCGCCGTCGGTTCGTCCAGCTGCCGGCACCAGTTGGACAGCACCGTCGCGACCTTCACCGCCAGCTCGTTCCGGCCCGACCTCAGGACGCCCCGCACGTCGTACCGGTGCTCCCCGTACCACCGCACGCCGAGCGCCTTCCCGTTCAGCGTCACGTCCGAGCACCCACACACCCGTCCCAGGTCCAGCACCCCCTTCCCCGCGCCGTCCATCTCGAACGTCGTGCGGTACGTCACCGTCCCTCCGAACGACTGGAAGAACGGGTCGTCCGACAAACCCAGGTCGACGAGCGACTCGAGCGTCCTCGTTTCGACGCGGCCATCCACCCGGTCCAGCGTCAGTTCCCACGGGGTCGCGATCGCGGCGTCATCCTTTTCGTCGACCGCCGGGCGGCGGGACGGCTCGCCCTCCCGCCCGGGCTCGAAGACCAGCAGGAGCGACTCCAGGGGTCGCAAGTGGATGTCCAGCTCGTCCTTCCGGTCGTGGGGATAGACCGCCCGCGCCCCCGTTTCCGGGTCCCATCGCCAGGGCGTGCGATCCCCCGTCGGGAAGAACGCGCGGAATCCCGTCGACTCCGTCCGGTGTGTGTTGACAAAGAAGTAGATCTCCCGCCCGTCCACGCCCTGGTGGACCTGCATCACGCGCCAATGGGGCCGGTCGATCCGGACGGAACGGCGCACGTCCAGCCGCTCCAGCAGCGCCCCCGTCCAGTCGAGCGCGTCCTGGTAGCGACGGTCCCGCTCCCGCGCCCGTGACGGGGGATCGACGACGAGGACCCGGCGTCCGCCATCGCGGACCACCGCGTCGAGGGCCTGCCGGACCGCGGCGTCCCGGGTCCTTCCACGAGAAAAGAGACAACAAGCAGCACGATCCCGCCACGCTCCGTCCCGCGTCCCGCAGCCGTTCAGGACGGGACTTCCAGGAACGGGCGGTCGAGTCCGGGAGGCACCCCGGGACGCGGGACGAGGGGGGAATCGGTGAACGGCGCGCACCGGAAGAGGGCCAGGAGACGGAGACCGGGGAAGCACGACGCCTACCGAGACCCGTTGCCGTTGCACCCGTGGCAGAGCGACCACCACTTCAGGGCCTGCCAGGCGGGCTCGGCGTCGTTGCGACATTCCAGGCAGATCGTGCGCTTGCACTTCCGGCAGTGGACGATCGGCGTCCGGAGGATACGCGCCCCGCAGATGCCGCACGCCACGAGGACGTTCCGGCAGCTCGGGCAGACGGTCGGCTGCTCCTCGAAACAGGAGGCGATCATCTCCCTGCAGATCGGACACGGATGCCTGAACTCTTCCGGATCGGATTTCATGCGGCATTCAATCAGAGGAGAAATCGCATGGGCCTTAATTAACCATAATACATACACCATAGTTCAGATGCAGTCAACTGTCATGTTATGTGCATCAAGCGCAGGAGAGCACGGGACAGGAAGGAGAAGGCGGCGGACGTGCCATCGTCACCAACGCACGGATCGCATTCTATTTCCAGGACGAGACTTGCGCCCGCCTCCACCCGCACCTGTCATCACAGCAAATATATCGACGCCGATCCCTTTCCCGCATATGATCGAAAGACGACCGATCCGTATCCAGGTTCCCCCACCCGGAGGCCGCCATGATGCACGCCGCGCGACATTCCGCCCTGCTGCTCTCTGCCGCCCTGTTCGCCGCCCCCGCCGTCGCCGGCGAGGCGGTCCCCCCCAAGGCCCACCCCGACTCGTCCGGGTGGGAGGACCTCTTCAAGCCGGACCTCTCGAACGCCGAGGCCAAGGCCGGCGTCTGGTCCGTCACGGACGGCGTCTTCACCGCCACGGAGGACCAGGCGCTCTGGTCGCAGAAGCAGTACGAGGACTTCATCCTCGACCTGGAGTTCAAGAACGCCGAGGGGACGAACAGCGGCGTGATCGTCCACTGCAGCGACCTGAAGGAGTGGATCCCGAACTCGGTCGAGATCCAGATCGCAGACGACACCGCCGAGAAGTGGGCGAAGAGCCCGAAGACCTGGCAGTGCGGGGCGGTCTTCGGCCACCTGGCGCCGACGAAGTCCGCCGTCAAGAAGCCCGGCGAGTGGAACCGCTACACCATCACCTGCGTCGGGTCGATGATCCACGTGATGCTCAACGGGGAGATGGTCTGCGAGATGGACATGACGAAGTGGACGTCCGCGAAGCAGAATCCGGACGGCAGCGAGATCCCGCCGTGGCTGAGCAAGCCCGTGGCGGGCTTGGCGCTGAAGGGGCACATCGGCTTCCAGGGCAAGCACGCCGGCGCGCCGATCTGGTTCCGGAACATCAAGATCAAGCCACTTGACAAATAGGACCACGCCGGCCGGAGGCTAAGGGCGCTCGTAGACCCGGATCTCGCAGACGACCGGCCTCTGCTCCGGGGCCAGCAGGCGGATCCGGCCGGTCCGGACCGGATCCGGTCGCACCACCACCCGCCGGGTCAGCCCCGCAGGGATCTCCGCCACCGGCGTCCAGGCCTCGCCGATTGAGGCCTCGATGCGGGAGGCCACGGCTTCCCCCTCGAACGTCACGTGGACCTCGGCGACCTCCGCCTCCCGGGAGAGCCCCAGCTGAAGCCAGTGCGGCCCGGCCGCGTCCGGGGCCGGCGCCCAGGCATTCCGATCCGTGCCGACGACCCGGCTCCACCCGTTGACAGCCTGTTCCGGCTCCAGGCCCTCCGCCGAGCTGGAGGCCGAGACCTTCGCCTGGAGCGCCAGATCCCGGGGATCCTCGTTCTTCGCGCCCACCAGGTAGCAGCCGTCCCGGAGCATCGCCTGCTGAAGCTCCCGGATGTGGTCCCGGTAGATGTCCCGCGGGCTGCAGTCGCGCCGGGCGGCGATGGCGGCGGCCGTCCCGGCCGCCTGCCCGGTCATGCAGAGGGGGCGCATGACCCGCGTCCCTCCGAAGGCGATGTGCGTGGCGGAGTGGCACCGTCCCGCCATGAAAAGGTTGCCGATGTTCTTCGAGTACAGGGTCCTATACGGGATGCTCGTGCGGCGTCCCTGGTAGACGTGGATGCAGTCGTTGCCCCGAACCCAGAAGCCTTCCGGGTGGTGCACATCGGGCCCCCAGTCGGTGAAGGCGATCGTGTCCTCATGGACGATCCGCTCGTCGTAGTCCCGCTGGGTCATGACGTAATCCCCGATCAGGCGACGGCTCTCGCGCACGCCGGGGACGTAATTCAGCCAGACCAGCTCCCGGTACCGGTTCTTCCCGACCGTCTGGGGGTTATGGTTCTTGGCATAGTTCCAGAGGCCGAGACTGACCCGGAAGAGCTCGTCCCGTATCTTCTCGGCATCCCGAATCGTATCCAGCATCCCCCCGTACTCCACCCACCACGCATGGGAGATCGCCCCGTGGATATCGTTCCCCGGATTGCGCCCCTTCCCCCGCGACGGAAGGTCGAAGTTCTCCGGACGGCGGATCTCGCTGATGCGCCGGTGCGAGCCGAGCGGCTCGAAGTCGTCTGACGTCTTCCAGATGTGGGCCCAGGGCGGGCACTCGAACGGAATGCCGTCCTCCGCCTCCCCCGGCGTGTGCGCCCGGAAGACCGCCGTGTAGAGGCTGTTGCCCATCGTCCGCGTGCCGGCCTCGACGGGGGCGAGGGACTCGTTGAACTCCGCGCGCGCCTCCTGCCCCATCCGGTATTCCGCGCCCGCGTAGAAGCCGATCCACCCGTGACCCGTGCAGTCGATGAAGCGGGGGGCGTGGAAGGCGTATCGCTGCCCGGAACGGACATGCAGGGCAAGCACCGACTCGATCCGGCCGCTTCCGGCCATCGTCACGGCCGTCGCGCGCGTGTCGAGGAAGAGGGAGATGTTCGACTCGGCCCGGACGACCGCCTCGAGCTTCCCCGAGTCCGCGAATTGGCTCCATCCCTGCTTCGGGAAGAATTCCTCCGCCAGGCCGGTGATGTTGACCCGGTCGGGCGGATTCCCGATATACCCCATGGGAGGAACCTGGATCTCCGACGAGCAATTGCCCCCCAGGACGGGCCGGTCCTGGACGAAGGCCACCTTCGCGCCGTGGCGCGCGGCGGCGACGGCCGCCCCGCAACCCGACGGCCCGCCGCCGACGACCACGACGTCGTATCCCTCCATCCGCTTCACCTCGCGGCTCACCCCGCCGTACGTCTCCCGCTGCCGGGCCAGGGCCTCGAGGTCATCGGCCGGCTTGAAGTCCTCCCGGGCGAGCACCACGGCGTCGCAACGCCCCCACCAGCCGGCGGTGTCGTGGAGGCGAACCTCCAGGTCCCCCTCCCCCGCTTCAAACGCCCCTCCGTCGACCCACAGCCAGGCATCGTTCGCGGCCCTTCCGAACGCGGTTTTCGACGGCTTCCCGCCGATCAGGACCTGGAAGCGGCCTGGGGAATGCGACGGAAGCCAGTCCCTGCAGCGGACCCAGAGCCGGTAGGTTCCGGCCTGGACCCCCTTCACCCTCGTCACCGCGTCATCGACCGGCTTCCCGAGCCCCGTCGCCAGGAGATAGGGCGAGCCCATGATGTCGACGTGCTGCGGGTCGTTGGACCACGAACCCGTCTCCTCGAACTGCTCGGCCTCGAGCCAGATGACGTCCGGGCCGCCCGGGGCCGTGGCGGCTCCCACGGAACCGGCCATCGCAACAAGCGCCGCGACGGACCTCGACGTGCGCCCCATCTCGCTTCCCTCTAAGGGGTCATGACAATCACCCTGTCCGCCATCCCACCAGAAGCACCGTCCCGGAGGTCCGTCCCGCACGGAGGCGTCCGGTTCATTCGTACTTCACTTGAGCCGTCGCCGCAACGTCCTTGTCGGCCGTGACGCGTACCCAGTAGGCGTTGAAGCCCTCCGGGAAGACGTGCTCGACCGGCTTCCCGGGCTCGACCGCGAACGACTTGTACGCGCACCAGAGACCGGTCCCGTCGGGATCGACCTCGACCGTGACGGTGGCGGCCCCGCCCCCGTCAATCGAGAGGGACAGGGTCTTGCGGTCGTAGCCGGTCATGAGATAGGGATCCGACGGGACCCCGGCCTCGACCGGCGTCCCCTTCCACGGCCCCCCCTCGCCGCGCGGCTTGCCCAGCACCTCGCCGTTCTCCTCATCCTGGAGCTGGAAAATGAAGTCATACC
>CAYUME010000135.1:0-9615 GCA_964445475.1 uncultured Planctomycetia bacterium | reverse complement strand
GGCATCCCCGGCTCCGCCTCGGCCGCCGGGGCCGGCGCCGAGGCGTCCCGTTCGACGTCGAGGGCGACAACGGCCGGGGCCGCCTGCTCCGCCGCCCGCGCCACCGCCGCGTCTACCGCCGCGGCGGCATCCTCGGCGACCGCCGGCAGGACCCGCAGCAGGAAGACCAGCACGGCCCAGGCCGGATATCCGAAAAACCCCTGCATACGCTCAACCTCGAATCCGGCCGCCGCATCCATCGCCCGGCAAGCCCCGCCCCGCAATCCGGCCCGGATCGCGTGATCCGCGGGCCATCCTTTGACCGTCCGCGTGATCCGCGTGATCCGCGGGCCATCCGCGTGATTTGCGTGATCCGCGGGCCATCCTTGACCGTCCGCGTGATCTGCGTGATCCGCGGGCCATCCTTAACCGTCCGCGTGATCCGCGGGCTCGTCAGCTACGGCTTGATCCCGCCCAGCGTGATCTTGATCTCGCGCACCGCGCCGCCCAGATCCACCTTCATCCAGACCAGCGCGCCGGGGGTGTGCTTGCGGATCTCCGCGATGAAGGCCTCCGGCGTCGAGACTCGCCGGCCCGCCACCTCGAGCACGCTGTCGCACGGCTACAGCCCCGCGACCTCCGCCGGCCCCTCCGGGGCGACCGACTTGATGGTGAGGCCCCCGGGAGCCGCCGCGTCCGGCTCGAAATCGGCCCCGAAGAAGGCGATGCGGCCCGTGTCGGCGGGCTTCTCCGCCGGGTCGGGCGGCCGCTCCTCGCGGCGCAGCTCCTCGACCACCGGCTTGAGCGTGTTGATCGGGATCGCCGTGCCGAGCCACCGGAGGGGGGAGTAGTTGAGGACCAGCAGCCCGACGAGCCGCCCCTCGCCGTCCACCAGCGCGCCCCCTTCGATCCCGGGATTCACGGCGGCGGTCGTCTCCATCACCAGCCCCGTGTAGGTCGAGCTCATCCGCCCCTCGCGGAGCCCGTAGAGGCCGCTGACCACGCCCACGCTCAGCGTCGCCTGGTCGTCATGGATCAGGGCGTTCTCGGCGTTCCCGACCGCGTAGACCCGCTGCCCGACCGCCACCGCGTCGGAGTCGCCCATCGCGATCGGCGGCAGGCCGCACGGGTCGATCCGGATGAGCGCGCACTCGTCTGCCGGCCGCGTCCCGACCAGCCGGGCGCGGACCAGGCGCGGGCCCGTCAGGTAGACCCGGATCTGCTCCGCCCCGCGCCCGACCACCGCGGAGGAGGTGAGGATGAGCCCCTGGTCGTCCAGCAGGATCCCGGTCCCGACCACGTCCCCGAGCGTCCCCCGGGCGCGGATCCCCACGATGGAGGGGCGGACCTTCGCGTAAAGCGAACGATGCGCCCGGTCGAGACGGGACCCGGCGGAAGGCTCTCCCGCAAGCGCCGGGGCCGCGAGCGCCCACGCCAGGAGGCAGGGAAGGACGCTTCTCATCTGACGGGAATTCTATCGGTCGGGAGGGAAAAACGGCAGGAAAAACGAGCGGGGGGGGAGGACCGCCGGCCGATTCAATCGTCGTCAACAGCTAGAACACCAGCGCAACGACCGCGTACATGCCCTTCATCGTCAGGCCGACCTCGATCTCGTCGTCGTCCCCCTTGTTGGCCAGGAAGTCCGACTTCATGTACTGATACCCGATGCCGACGGAGAAGTACCCCAGGTTGAGCGTGACCTCGGCCAGGGCCTCGAGCACGTAGGCCCTCATGCCGAGGATCGACTCCGGCAGCTGCAGCCCGTCGACCTGCGCGGTGATCTCCAGCCCCTCGAACAGGGTCAGGCGGGCCATGCTGCCGAGGACCGGCGTGGGGGCCGTCAGGCTCACCGAGGCCGAGTTCCCGACCCCGTCCACCTTCCCTCGGAGGCGGATGTATTTCACGCCGGCCAGGACGCCGACCTGGAAGGAGCCGTCCGGATCGGTGAGCGCGTAGTTGTAGTACCCCGAGATGAGGTTCAGGTCCAGCGAGCTGTCGATGTCCGTCCCCGCGGGAAAGGTCGTGCCGCTGACGGTCAGGTCCGCCCGGAGGATCGTGGACCCGTCGTACGTGGCCTGCAGGTAGTCCATGATGAGATAGTGGCCGAGACCGCCGAGACGGGCGTACGGGACGGGGATGAGCTTCGACCCGCTGAACCCGATGGTGCTCGCGTCGAACGACGTCCCCGGGATGTAATTGCTGTTGGCCTGGATGTCGAACGAGAGGTCGCTCCGCCACCCGCGGACACCGATCTCGATCCCGGAGGACTGCTGCTGCTGATTCTGGGCCGTCGCCGGGCCGGCGGCGGCCAAGGGCAGAAGACCCGCGAGCACCCATCCGATCGGCTTAACGGACATGCGTCGCTCCCGATACAAGTGGCTCGTGATGCTACCGCATCCCCAGTGCCAGTCAAGGATTAACGCCACCGGGTTATCGTGGCCCCCGCCTTGCCCCGAATTTATAATCGGGACGTGGAACCGGCTCGGATCCCCGTCGTGCCATGCAAGGATCAGGCGTGAGCGAGGACGAACGGTCGGATCACGACCTCATGAAAGCCTGCGCCCGCGGGGAGATGGGTCCCTTCGCCGAGCTCGTGCGCCGGCACAAGGACTTCATCACGAACTACCTCTACCGCTACACCGGGGACTTCCGGACGGCGGAAGATCTCGCCCAGGAGGCCTTCCTCCGCGTCTTCCGGAAGATCCCGGAATACAACGCGACGGCGAAGTTCACGACCTGGCTCTACACGATCGCGACGAACCTGGCCAAGGACGAGTTCAAGCGGCGGTCGCGCCATCCGGCCGTCCCTCTCGAGGCCCAGCGCCCCGGGGCGGACACCAGCCAGATCGTCACCGCCGCCCCCCCCGCCGCCACGCCGAGGCCCGAGGAGCTCTCCTCCCGCGAGGAGCTCCGATCCTTCGTCCACGAATCGCTCGATGCCCTCGACCCCGAGGCGAAGGAGATCCTCGTCCTCCGGGAGGTCCAGGGACTGGCCTACGACGAGATCGCGGGAATCCTCGGGGTCCCCGTCGGGACCGTGAAAAGCCGGATCAACCGGGCGCGCCTGGCTTTCAAGGACCAGTTCATGCGGCGGCACCCCGGCGCCGCGCCGTGACGCTCGCCGGGCCGGGGATCGCTCCGCTCATCCCGGCACGGCTCGCTCGGCGACGGACGGCGCGGCATACAGCCGCCGCACCGTCCATCGCAGTAGCCGCCGAACCTGTCAAGGGAGGCCGGACCGTCGCCGCCGCCGGCGGCCTGCCCGGGAGACCGGATGACGCAACCGAACGGACCCTGCGCCCGAGCCCGGAGCCTCTTCTCGAGCGCCCACGACGACGAGTTCGCCGCGGGCGACCGGGACTTTTTCTGCAACCACCTCCGGGGGTGCCCCGCCTGCGAGCGGGAGTTCGCCGATTACCGGAAGGCCCTGTTGGCCCTTCGCGCGCTCGACCCCGTCTCCGCCTCCCGCGACTTCGAGAACCGCGTCCTCGGGGCGATCTCCGAGGACGCGGGGCGCAGCACGCTGCTGGCGTTGACCACCGAGCCGGCCCCCACGCAGCCGGTCGCGACGCGGCGCGGACGCGTCGTCCCGCTCCGCTGGGCGGCGGCTGCGGCAGGCCTCGTCGGCGTCGTCGCGCTGGCCGCCGGGCTCGCCCTCCGCCCCAAGCCCCCCGATCCGGCCCCCGACCCGCCTCCCGGCATGGTCCGGGCGAACGGCCGGGTCCTCCCCTCGGCGCAGTACGTCGATACGGCCCTGCGCGACCAGGGGTTCGTCCGGTTCGGCGGCCGGTGGATGCCGGCCGACGAGGCGAAGGCTTTCGCGCGCGGAGAGACCTGGTACCGCGGCCGCTGGCGGACCCAGTGGGAGCTGCGGGAGGCGCTGATCGCCGACCCCCTCCAGGCCCCGGCCTCGCCCCCCCCGCCCGGCCTGGCGGCCGGGACGGAGCCCCCGGCTCCGGGAACGGACCCGGCCGTCGCGCCCCGCACGGCGCCCTCCGCCGAGGACGCCCTCCGCCTCCTCGGCTACGCGAGGGCGGGAGACCGCTGGGTCTCGCCGCAGGAGAAGGAATGGATCGACCGGGGATACATCCTGTACCGTGACCGCTGGCTCTCCCCGGAGGATCTCCGGAAAGAGGTCCTCGTCGCCGAGGGCTTCGTCCTCCACGAGGGGCGCTGGATGGCTCGGGAGGACCGAGAGCAACTCCTGGCCTCCGCCCCCCGGGAGCCCCGCCCCTCGACCCCCCGGGATGCCCTGGCCACCGCCCTCCGGGACCTCGTCATTGGGGAACCGGCGGTGGAGGATCTGGTTGCGGTCTACCCCCTCTACGCGCGCACGACGCTCCCCGACGAGCCGTGGAGCACGCTCGATGCCGCCCTCCGCGGCGGGACGATCGAGATCCGGGACGAGAAGCGGACGCGCCAGGTGAAGGCGCGCAACACGGGGGAGCGGCCCGTCCTGTTCCTGGCCGGCGAGCTGCTCGTGGGCGGCCACCAGGACCGGATCGTCGCGCACGACACCCTCGTGCCGGCGGATCGGGCGTGGAAAGAGGTCGGGGTCTACTGCGCCGAGCCGGGCCGGAGCGCAGGGCGCACCGACCGGTTCGACGCCGCCTCCGCCCTGGCCCCTCCGGATCTCCGCGGCCTGCTGGCCGTCGACGCCGGCCAGCCCGCGGGCTGGGCCGGCATCCGTCACCGTCTCGACGTGCTGGGGGTGAAGAGCCCGACGGACGGCCTCGGCGCCCTGTACGCCTCCGGCCCCGTCCCCGAGCGCGTCCGCGCCCTCGAGCGCCGTCTCGGCGACCTGCCCACCCGGGACGTCCGCACCGTCGGGGTCGCGTTCGGGTCCGACCAGGGCCTGATCGCGGCGGAGTGCTTCGCCTCGAACACCCTCCTCCGCCAGACGTGGCCCCGGGTCCTCGCCGCCGCGGCCGCCCACGCCGCCGTCCGCCGGGCCGCCGGCCCCGGGGCCGCCCCCGTGCCCAGTTCCCGCTCGGGCGTCAACCAGGTCCTCGAGCACGCCATCGGCGGCGACTGGATCCCCCTCCCCGGCGCGGCGAACGGCGACGCGCGGTACCAGCTGCGGACGGGCGACTCCCTCCTCGGCGAGGCCTGCGTGGCCGGCGGGCGGGTGGGACACGCGACGCTCTACGTCGATGCCGCCCCGGCCGCCGAGACCCCGGCCGCGTACACCCTCGATGCCGGCAAGGCGCAGCGTCTCGCGGCCGAGTTCGCCCGCGCCATGACCGCCCCCGAAGCGTCCGTCCGCGCCCGCGCCGCGCGCGAGTTCGGCACCCTGCGCTGGGATCGGGCCGCCGACACGCTGGCCCCGTATGCCGCGAGCGAGTCCGACGACGAGGTCCGGATCTCGCTGGCCGATGCGCTCGGGACCACCCGGAGCCCCGCGGCCGTCCGCCCCCTGACCGAGCTCCTGGACAAGGCCCCGCGCCGCAGCCCGCTCGCCCGGGCCGCCGCCACGGCGCTGGCCCGCACGGGCTCCCCCCGCGCCGTCGATCCGCTCGTGAAGCTCCTCCACCAGGGGGATGCGGAGACGGCGCGCACGGGGCTCGACGCCTGCGCCCTTCTCATCGCCCAGCTCCGGGACGGCCCCGCGATCGAGAAGGCCGTCTCCCGCCTGGTCGCCTTCGCCGAGAGCCTGGACGCCCACGCGCACGAGACCGCCGCGGCCGCCGCCACCTGCCTGACACACGCCTTCTACGGGTCGCTCGACGAGCCGACCCGCACCGCCCTGGCCGCCATCGCCCGCACGCCGTTCGCCACCGGCGCCGAGGCCCGCATCTGGTGGAACAAGAACAAGGAGGCCTACCTCCGCCTCCGCACCCGCTAACCCCGATCCCGACCCGTCCCCCCACACAAAAAAAAACGGGGGAGGTTTCCCTCCCCCGCTCCTGTCTCCCCTCCTCCGCGACCGGCTACGGCTCGCTGATCGTCACCTTCGTCCCGCGCGGGGCGAGATCGAAGAGCTCCTCCACCTCGGCGTTGCGCATCCGGATGCACCCTTTCGAGACGGCCTCACCGATCTTCGACTCCTCCTCCTTGGGCGTCCCGTGGATGCCGATGTCGCGGTTCGGCTCGGCGAAGCCCATCCAGCGCGTGCCGAGCATGTGCCCGGGCGCCCCGAAGGGGACCACTTCCCGCCGGCCGTCCTCCGTCGTCCGCGTCCAGTTCGGATGGACTTCCTTGACGGCGATGGCGAAGTCGCCGACCGGCGTGTCGTGCCCCTCCTTGCCGATCGCCACCTCGTACTGCTTGGCGACACTCTCGTTGTAGAAGAGCCAGAGGAGGCGGCGCGCCTTGGAAACGGCGCTGCGGAACTTCCCCTGGGGGATCTTCAGCTTGTCGTTCGGGAAGAGATTCGAGTTCTTCAGCCCGTTGACGCGCAGGATGGCGAGCGGCTCGACCTGGTACTTCTTGCCGATCGTGGTCAGGTTCTCCCCCGGCTGCACGACGTGCACGACGGAGTCGGCCGTCTGCTTGCGGGAGAAGAGGAGCTCCCGGTTGAGATCGACCATCTTGGTGGCCAGCAGGTCCCGGTCCGCGACGGCGGTCTGGGGGTTCCGGAACGCGACGGCGTACTGGGCGCGGGCGCCCTCCTTGTCCCCGCGGACGGCAAGCGCGTCCCCCAGCCGCAGGGCGGCCCCGGATGCGGCGGGCTGACTGGCGAAGTCCTTGACGATACGGGTCCAGATCTTCTCTGCCGCCGGCGCGTCGTTCAGCCGGGCGTGGCAGTCCGCGGCCAGCGCCAGCAGGTCCGCCGCCTCCGGCGGCTGGGCGGTCGACGCCTCCTCGACGAGCTGGGGCGCGGCCTGGGTCCACTGCCCCTGGGCGAAAAGGGACCGGCCGGGGGTTTGGCGGACGGGAACCGGCGCGGGGGCGGCCGGCGCGGCCTGCACGGAGACCGGGGTCCCCCCCGGAGCCGCCGCCGGCGCGGGAGCCGGCTTCGCGGCGGGGATCGCCGCGGGACCCGCCGCCGGCGTTCCCGGGGCCGGCTTCGCGGCGGGCGACGCCACCGGGATCGCGGACGACCCGGCGCCCTGCGGAGCGGCGCCGAATAACCGGTAGGCCCCGTAGCCTACCCCCGTGATCGCCAGCAACAGGACGATCACCTTCCAGAGGGACACGCCCCGCCGCGAGCGCGGGGTCTTGCCGAATCCGATCTCGCGGGCCAGGGATGACGGAGCGGCACTTTGCATGGCCACGGCGGGCCCTCCCACGTTCCTTGACGACCGATACGACCCCACCTATAATGTTTCGGCTCGAGCGGGGGCGCGACTTGAGTCGTCCCCCCGCCTGTCGTCACCCTGCCCGCCCGCGCCCGAGACGTCGGGCATCCGGGGGGCCGAACCCTCGGCCACCGTGAGCATCAAGAACGACACCTGGATCCGGGCCGCGGCGCGCGACCGGGGCCTCATCGAGCCCTTCGTCGACCGCCAGGTCCGCGACGGCGTCATCTCCTACGGCCTCTCCTCCTACGGGTACGACGCCCGCCTGGCCGACGACTTCAAGGTCTTCACCAACATCCATTCGTCCATCGTCGATCCCAAGGCCTTCGATTCGCGATCTCTGGTCGACTTCCGCGGCCCGAACTGCGTCATCCCCCCCAATTCCTTCGCCCTCGGCCGCACCGTCGAGTACTTCCGCATCCCGCGCGATATCCTGACCATCTGCCTCGGCAAGTCCACCTACGCCCGCTGCGGCATCATCGTCAACGTGACACCCTTCGAGCCGGAGTGGGAGGGCCACGCGACCATCGAGATCTCCAACACAACGCCCCTCCCGGCCCGCGTCTACGCCGGGGAGGGCATTGTCCAGGTCGTTTTTTTCGAGACCGAGGCCCCCTGCGAGGTGTCCTATGCCGACAAAAAAGGCAAGTACCAGGCCCAAAGGGAAACCACGCTCCCGCGGATCTAAGCCCCGCCGGCCTGACCGCATCAATCCCGACGTCACCATCCGGGACGTTGCGGTGAAGGCGAACCGGCCGATCGAGGAGGTCCGCGACGTCCTCAACGAGGCCGCCACCCCCAAGACCCCCATGGCGGTCCAGGACGCGATCTTCGGGGTCGCCCGCCTGCTCGGCTATGATTTCCGGAAGCTGAAGATCGGCAAGCGGATGCGCGCCCGGCGCGACACCCTGGTCGAGGTCCTCGGACAGTGCAAGGACCACCACGAGTGGACCATCGTCGATGTCATCTCCTACCTCGAGAAGAACCTCGAGATGCTCGACCGCGTCCGCCAGAAGGTCTTCCCCAACGAGTTCGACCAACCCTGGAGGTGAAGGGCCGGAGCGTTCCTGTTTCCGTGAGGGAGAAAACCACCGGAACCGCCGAAGACACCGAAGACGCGACCTCCCCGGGACGCCCCCGGTCGACCGCGTCCCGCCGCTCGGTGCCCTCGGTGTCCCCGGTGGTTGATTTGTTATGAGTCGAGATCCCGCCCCCCCGTTCGCCCGCCGCATGGGCCTCATCGAGGCCTCCGGCATCCGCGCCATGTTCGACCTCGCCCAGAAGGCCCGCCGCGAAGGGCGGCTCCTCGACTTCTCCATCGGCCAGCCCGATTTCCACGCCCCCCCGGCGGCGCTCCGCGCCGCGGCCCGCGCCGCGACGGAGGGCTTCGACCGCTACACCTCCACCCAGGGCCTCCCCGAGCTCCTCGATGCCCTCCGCGCCGACCTCGGGCGCGTCCGCCCCGTCGACGGCCTTCTCGTCACCTCCGGCGCCTCCGGCGGGCTCGTCCTCGCCCTCCTCGCCCTCGTCGATCCCGGCGACGAGGTCCTCGTCACCGACCCCTTCTTCGTCAGCTACAAGCACCTCGTGAGCCTGGCGGGCGGCACCCCCGTCTTCCTGGACACGTACGCGACCGGCTTCAAGATCACCCCCCCGATCCTCGAGCGGCACCGCACGAAGCGGACGAAGCTCCTGATCTTCAACAATCCCGTCAACCCGACCGGCGCGGCCTACGCCCCCGCCGAGGTCCGCGCCGTCGCGGCGTGGGCGAAGCGCCACGGGATCGTCGTCCTCGCCGACGAGGTCTACGACCGATTCTGCTTCGACTTCCCCTTCGAGCCGTTCGCGCGCCACCACGACCGGACCGTCACGGTCGGGGCCTTCTCGAAGACGTACGGGATGCCGGGGTGGCGGATCGGCTGGCTGGCCGGGCCGAAGGACTGGGTGGAGCGGATGATGGCACTCCAGCAATACACCTTCGTCTGCGCCCCCGCCCTCGTCCAGCGCGCCGCCCTCGCCGCGCTCGGCGTCGACATGACGAGGCGGATCGCGCCCTACCGCCGGAAGCGCGACCTCGTCCACAGGCTGCTCGCGCGCTCCTTCGAGGTCGTCAAGCCGCAGGGTGCCTTCTACGTCTTCCCGCGCGCGCCCAAAAACGACGGAAAGGCCTTCGCGACGCGCGCCATCGGCGCCGGCGTCCTCGTCGTCCCCGGCGGCGCCTTCTCGCGACGTGACACCCACTTCCGCATCTCCTACGCCGCCCCCGAGGCCGCGATCCGGAAGGGGATGGACGCGCTCTGCCGGCTGGCGGACGCGGGACGGGAGTGACGCGCGCCATGCAGGGATTGGCTTCGCTCATACCGGCCTGGCTCGCTTTTCAACACACGGGGCGGCA
>CAYUME010000134.1:335-9712 GCA_964445475.1 uncultured Planctomycetia bacterium | reverse complement strand
GCCCGTGTTGCGAAAGCCCGCGCGGCTGCGCCCCGGCTCGCCGCGCGGCGAGGGGCCGGGCCATCGTCCCCTGGGCGTCCTGGATGTGGTGGTGGCGTTGACGTGGTGGGTCAGCTGGGCGCCCTCGCCCTCCACAACTGGAATGCAGCCCCGCGGGAAGACGTGAGTTCTGGAGAAGTTTAGCGAGATGAACGTAGTGACGTCAAGCATTGCGCGGAAAGACGAAGGCGAAAGGCGGCACTTCCGTCACAGCCTTCAAGGCCGGCAGGGCCCGCCCCGCCGAAGCCTCTCATGCTCGCATGCGGGGCGAAGGCGGGAAGCCGGCGCTACGTCTTGCGATCCCGCGAAATCGGCGTTGTTCCCCGCCGGCGGCGGGGCGCGCCGGCCAAACGGGAAGCGGCTTTGCTTTTCGCGCGGTTTCCGATATATTCCGGCCCTCCGGGATCCCCGGGCCCCGGGGTCCGAACCCAGTCGGCGACCGCACCGTGGATAAGCGCGTCCTGTCCAAGTACGCCAGCCCCGCGGGGGCGGCGAGCTACAACGTGAAGTACGAGCAGGAGCTCCACAAGCGGGTCTCGAACCGCGTGGAGCTCAAGCTGCTCCGGCGCCTCTTCGCGCACGTCGGCCCCCGGCAGCGGCTCCTCGACCTGCCCAGCGGCACCGGACGGATGTTCGGCGAGATCGGGAAGGCGGCGCAGTCCACGGTCGAATGCGACTACTCGCGCGAGATGCTCAAGCTCTGCCGGGAGAACATCGCCGGGTCGGGCGTCCCCTCCCGCTTCGTGACCGCCTCCTGCTTCCAGATGCCCTACCGCGACGGCGCCTTCGACTGCGTCTTCTCCGCGCGCCTGATGCACCACATCCCCGACCGCGCGGAGCGCGTCCGCTTCATCGCGGAGATGGCGCGCGTCAGCTCCGACTGGGTCATCACGACCTACTTCGACACGTGGTCGCTGAAGAACATCCTCCGGGCGGTCCGCCGGCCGTTCAACCGGAAGCGGCCGAAGGTGACGTTCACGACCGCGGAGATGCGGGCGATCGGCGCCCGGTTCGGACTCCGGATGGAGGCCTCCTGGCCCCTCTCCCGCCTCGCCTCGGGTCACCGGTACGCCATCTTCCGGAAATCCGCGCCGGGTCCGTCCGCACCGTGACCGGCACAGCTTCCGCTCCCGTGCAGCGATGAGGGGACCGTGGGCGGCTTCTTCCGAACGTGGATCCACGGCACGGTCGTCGACACCGATCCCGCCTTCCGGGACCGCCTCGACGTCGCCGGCCTTCCCGGATTCCCGGATCTCGACCGCTTCGTCCCCCCTGCCGGCGGCCGCGAGGACCGGTCCGTCGTCCCGATCCCCCCGACGGGCGCCCCGGAATTCTTCCTCAAGCGCTACCGCTACGGCGGGTGGCGGATCCTCCGCACGCTCCTCTACCGGGCCAAGGCGGAGCGCGAGGCCGCCAACCTCCGGCGGCTCGCGGCGGCGGGCGTCCCCGCCGTCCGGCCGGTCGCGTGGGGCACCCGCCGCGCCTTCGGATTCCTCCCCGACAGCTTCCTCGTGACCGAGGCCTTCCCGGGAGCCCTGAACGCCCGGACGCTCGTCACCGAGTACCTCGCCGGCCGCCCCGCGCCCGTCCCGCGCGACGCCTTCCGGGCCGTCCTCGACCGCGTCGTCGACGGGCTCGCCTCGCTCCACGCGCAGGGGATCTTCCTGCTCACCGCCTTCGAGAAGAACCTGCTCCTCCGCATGGACGGGGAGAGGGCGGTGTACGCGTGGGCGGATCTGCCCTTCGGCGGCCGCTATCCCCTCGGCCCGCTGCCGAGGACCCTCCGCGTGCGCGACCTGGCGTGCCTCAACAAGGGGATCGAGGCGGTGCTCACGACGGCGGACCGGCTCCGCCTGCTCAAGCGCTACCTGGGCCCGGATGCGGGGCGGACGGCGCTGCGGACCTTCGCGTCCCGCGTCACGCGCGGGACGCTCGTCCTCCGGAACCAGACGCCGGGGGCACGACTGGTCAAGACGCTGAAGGGGGGGTGACGCCCCCCGCCGCAACCGCCTTCGCCAGCGCGGCATCGACCGCCTTCCGCCACGCCTCGGCCGAGGCGTGCAGGGCACGCCCCAGGAAGGCCGCCCGGGCCTGGCGGAGCGAGGCGTGCTTCCGCAGGGCGAGCCGGAAGCGCGAGAGCCGGCCGCCCTCGATCTCCTCCGGCGGCGCGGTGACCGGCTCCCGGCGAAACTGGAGGAACCGAAGCGCCCGGTTGATCGACCGCACATCCCGGTCGGCGTCCGGGCCGAGGCGGTACAGGTAGGTCGCGTGATCCCCCTCGCTCACGACCTCGTGGGCGACCGCCCCCCCCACCTGGACGAAATACCCGCAGCGGACGGCCGGCCGATCCGGCGGCTCCCCATCCGCCGGTCGAGGTCGTCCACGACCCGCCGGACGGTCGACGCGAACTCCTCGAAGCGGGCCCCCAGCTTGCCGACGAGGATGCGCCCCCCGTCCTCGTCCTCCAGCGCGGCCACGTAGGAGCCCGGTTCGGCCCGGAAGGCGGCCAACTCGGCGAAGGGCAGGAGGAGGGGGTCGGCGGCATTCGAGATCACCGCGACCTGGTCCCGGTAGACCAGCACGCGGGCCGGCTGCGGCGGGGCCTCCCCCCATGCGGAGGCCTGGACCGAGGCCGGGAAGGCCTCGCGCGGCGGCTCGCGCTCCATCAGGAGGTCGCGACGGAGGACCTCTTCGCGGTGGGCGGCCAGGCGGGCGAGGACCTGCTCGTACACGGCGCCCAGGTGGGAGAGGCGCACGGTCTCGCCGGTATGGATCCGGAGGTCCAGCCGATAGTCGGCGGCCTCGAGGCAGTCGATGTCGCCGTGCGGGACGACGAGGGGCGTCCCGGACCGGGGCTGGAGGGTGACGGCGCGCCCGTCGATCGCGAGCTCGCCCTCGCCCGACTCCCCGACCCGCCCCCGGTTGTCGTGGATCGCGTATCTCACGCCATCTGGATGAGCGCCACGGCTCCCTCCCTTCGGCTGTGGCGGGCGGACGGCCGTCGCCTTCCTCAGGCGCGGCAGTGCCCCTCGCCGATCACGACCCACTTCAGCGTCGTCAGGTCCTCGATCCCCATCGGGCCGCGGGCATGGAGCTTGTCCGTGCTGATCCCGATCTCCGCCCCCAGCCCGTACTCCCCGCCGTCGGCCATCCGCGTCGAGGCGTTCCACATCACGGACGACGAATCGACCGCGTGAAGGAAGCGCCGGGCCTTCGCCTCGCTCCGCGTCACGATCGCGTCGGTGTGCGAGGAGCCGTGGCGGTTGACATGGTCGATCGCCTCCTCGAGGGACCGGACGACGCGGATGCCCATCACGAGGTCGAGGTACTCCGCGTCCCACTCGGCGTCGGTCGCCGGCGTCAGGTCGGGAAGGATCCGCCGGGCGGCCACGTCGCCGCGCAGGTCGACCTTCGCCTCGCGGAGGCGCTTCGCGACGCCGGGGAGGAAGGCGGGCGCCACGGCCTCGTGGACGAGGAGGTGCTCCATCGCGTTGCAGGTGCCGGGGCGCTGGACCTTCGCGTTGAAGACGATCTCGGCGGCCATGGCGAGGTCCGCCTCGTCGTCGACATAGACGTGGCAGTTCCCCTTGTAGTGCTTGATGACGGGGATGCGGGAGTGCTCGGCCACGCTGCGGATGAGGCCCTCCCCGCCGCGGGGGATGACCAGGTCGATCCAGCGGTCCATGCGGAGGAGCTCGGTGACGGCCGCGTGGTCGGGGACATCGACGAGCTGGACGGCCTTCTCCGGGAGGCCGGCGTCGCGCAGGGCCGCGGTCAGGCAGGCGCCGATGGCGCCGTTCGAGCGGAGGGCCTCGGAGCCGCCGCGGAGGATCGAGGCGTTGGAGGCCTTCAGGGCGATCGCGGCCGCCTCGGCGGTCACGTTCGGCCGCGCCTCGAAGATCATCATCACGACGCCGATCGGCGTCCGCATCTTGGCGACGCGGATGCCGGAGGGGCCCCGCCCCTCCTTCTCCATCCGGCCGACCGGGTCGGGGAGGGCGGCCACGACCTCGAGGCCCTTCGCCATCGCCTCGATGCGCGCGGGGGTGAGCGTCAGCCGGTCGAGCTTGGCGGCCGAGGACGCCCCGCGCGCGCCGTCGACGTCGGCCGCGTTGGCGCGGAGGAGGTCGTCGGCGGAGGCGCGGAGCCGGCGCGCGGCGGCGCGGACGGCCTCGGCCTTGGCCTCGGGCGTCGCGCCCCGGAGGGCCGCCGCCGCCTCCCGCGCGCCGCGCGCGAGCCGCTCGAGCCGTTCCGTCAGGTCGCTCATGGGCATCGTCCGTTCCGGGTCTCCGGGAAAGGCCGGGCGGGACCCGGCTCAGGAGAAGACCACCATGTTGTCGCGGTGCACGACCTCGTCGGTCACCTTGTAGCCCAGGATGCGCTCGATCTCGGAGGTCTTGCGCCCGAGGAGGCGCCGGATCTCGTCGGCGCTGTAGTCGGCGATCCCCTTGGCGACGGCCTTCCCGTCGGGGCCGACGATGGCGACGGCGGCGCCGGCGTGGAACTGCCCCTCGCAGGCGCGGATGCCGGCGGGCAGGAGGCTCCGGCCGTGCTCGCGGACCGCCTTCGCGCCGCCCGCGTCGACCGTGAGGGTCCCCGCCTCGCGCAGGCTGTGGGCGATCCAGCGCTTGCGGTGGTCGAGGGGCTTCGCGACGGGCAGGAAGAGCGTCCCGACGGGCTCGCCCCGGACGATCGCCGCGACGCGGTCGCTCTTCCCGTGGGCGAGGACGACCGCGGCGCCGGCGGCCGTCGCCGCCTTCGCCGCGCGGAGCTTCGAGACCATCCCGCCCGTCCCCAGCCCCGACCCGCGCGACCCCCCCAGCGCCACGACGGCGGGCGTCACGGTCTCCACGACGTCGATCCGCCGCGTCTTCCGCGCCCCCCCCGGCGCCCCGTCGTGCAGGCCGTCCACGTCGGAGAGGAGGACCAGCAGGTCGGCGCCGATGAGGTTCGCCACGAGCGCGGAAAGCGCGTCGTTGTCCCCGAACTTGATCTCGTCCACCGACACGGTGTCGTTCTCGTTGATGACCGGGACGACGGGCCGCCCGTGCAGGGCGTTGAGGGTGTTGCGGGTGTTGAGGTAGCGCTCCCGGCTCCGGAAGTCCTCGTGGGTCAGCAGGAGCTGCGCGACGACCCGACTGCGGGGCGCCAGGACGGCATTGTAGGCTTCCATGAGCAGGGCCTGGCCGACGGCGGCCGCGGCCTGGAGGTCGGGGATCGACGCGGGGCGCTTCCGGAAGCCGAGCGGCCCCAGCCCCGTCCCGACCGCGCCGGAGGAGACGACGACGATCTGGACGCCGCGCTCCTGGAGGTCGACCGCGTCCGACAGGAGGCGCCCGATCGCCGCCCGGTCGGGCTTCCGGTCGTCCGCGAGGACGGCGCGCGTGCCGACCTTGATCACGATGCGCCGCGCGTGCCGCAACCGGTCCCGTGGATTGGTCATACGGGGCGACATCGTAGCAGAGGGGGGACCTGATGTCAAAAGCCCCCCCTCGGGCCCCGCACGCGACCGCCCACCGGCCGCGCCCCGCACATCTGCCATTGACCCCCGACGTGCCCCCGAGTATCCTCCCCGCCATGCGCTCCCTCCCCCCTCGACTCGCCGCGCTCGCCCTGCTCCTCCTGGTCTCCTGCTCCGACACCCGGCAATACCAGAGCCACTGGACGCTCTATCCCCGCACGCCGGCGGAGACGTTGGCGATCGCGCAGGCGACGTTACAGGAGGCCGGATACCGAGTCAGCGCGACGGACGCCCTGTCTCTCGAGGGAACCTACGACGTCTGCACGATCAGCGTGCGGATCGACGTCCGCGCGGCCGGGAACGAGTGCGAGATCCGGATCACGACCGTCGGCGAGGCCGAGAGCAAGGAGGCCCCGCGCATCCGGAACGCTTACGAGCGGATCGCGGGACGGCTGGACACGGCGTTGCGGCGATGAGCCGGGCGCGGACGCCCGCACCGCGTCGGAGGGGCTTTCATGCGAGTGATCGGGGCCGCCTTCGGCGTTCTCGGCCTGCTGATCGTCGTCGCCATCATCGGCTACCTGACCGTGGGGGTCGGGGGTCCCGCGCCCTCGACGCAGGCCCCCGCCGGCGGGGACGCCCCGGCCGGGGACCGGGCGCCGCGCCCGGGGTACGCGGGCCGGCTGCTCGACACGGGGGATCACGTCAAGATCCAGTCCCAGGTCGCCGCCGTCCGCTCGCGGGTCCAGCTGTTCGAGGCCGAGCACGGCCGCTATCCCGCCTCGCTCGACGAGCTGGTCCAGTTGAGCCTCCATCCGCTCCCCACCCTGCCGTCGGGCGTGACGTGGTCGTACGATCCGGCGACGGGGGCGGTGGACGCCCACTGACGGAGCCGCAGACGAGACGTCCCGCGTCCATCCCCCCCGGATCGAGGCCGCTTCCGCGAAGGATCCGCATGCCCGCCCCCTGGTACCGCCACGGCCTCCGCTTCCATTGCCAACGCTGCGGCCGCTGCTGCACGGGACAGACGGGGTACGTCTGGGTGACGGAGGCGGAGATCGTGCGGATTGCGGCGCACCGGGGGGAACCGAGGGAGGCCTTTGCGCGGGACCACGTCCGGTGGGTCGACGGGCGGTTGAGCCTGCTCGAGCGGCCGGGCGGGGACTGCGAGCTCTTCGACCGCTCCGCCGGCTGCACGGTCTACGACGCCCGCCCGTCCCAATGCCGGACGTGGCCCTTCTGGCCGGTCAACCTCGCGACGCCCGGGGCCTGGAGACAGGCCGGGATGAAATGCCCGGGGGTGGGGGCGGGAGACCGGGTGACGGCGGAGGCGATCGATCGGCGGGCGGAAGCAGCCACTCAGACCTGAGGGGTTGAGAAACAAGTCCCCCGCTCCGGGGCCCCCCTCACAGCCCCTTGCCCGCCTCGCTTTTCACCCCGATGGTGATCCCCCCGGCGTTCTCGATGACGAGCCGGTAGGTCTTGCCGGGCTCCAGCTTCGTGTAGGCGGCCTCGCCGTGGGAGGCGCGGACGCCCATCGCCTTCTGGTAGGCCTCGTCGGCCGTCAGCCGCCAGAAGTCCGCCCAGAGCTCCCGCTCGAAGTCGCCCACCCGGCCCGGCGAGAGCCGGTAGGCCGCCGGGACCGGCACGCCACCGGGGGCGTTCGTGCCGTCGACCGGGAACCCCTCGGCCGGCTTCTGGTGCTCCCCGAAGATCCGCCGGAAGAGGAAGATCGACTTGCCGCGCAGGGCGTCGCCGGCCTTGACGTGCTCCCGGTCGAACTTGATCACGAGGGCGTCGAAGTACGCCACCGTCCCCTGGATGCGGAAGTCGCGGGCCGGCAGCGCCGTCCCGTCGGGCCCGTATTCGACGAACCGGAAGTCGGTCCAGTCGGATTTCGTCGCGGCGTCGTAGACGCGCCGGACGTCGGTCACGTCGGCGGCGCGCCGGTCGGTCTCGAGCCGCTCGACCACCTCCCGCAGGCGGCGGATCTCCCAGTCCTTGAGCAGGTACTGGGAGGCGAACCAGGCCGCGCCGCCGACGAGGACGGCCAGCAGGACGGCGACGGCGGTCTTGTAGACAGCGTTGAGCAGCTTGACCATAAAGCGGCGCCTCCGGGACCCTTTCCTATTATATCGTCTGTTTCCTGCAAAAGCGTGGACGCCGGGGTCTTTCGGCACCCGGGAGCCGGCCCCTCCATCCGGGCTTGTCCTGCCCCCCTCCCCTTCCTATAATTATAGCCCTCTTCCGGCCCGCGCCGAAGACGCCACGATCCTTATCACGAGATCCCCGTGCATGACCCGACCGGCCCGCCCACCGTCTGGATCGAGACGTTCGGCTGCCAGATGAACGTTCT
Organism: uncultured Planctomycetia bacterium; assembly: GCA_964445475.1. Lineage (GTDB taxonomy): Bacteria > Planctomycetota > MHYJ01 > CAYUME01 > CAYUME01 > CAYUME01. The sequence continues at coordinate 1,856 of CAYUME010000134.1, read as the reverse complement.
CGACAGCGAGCTCGTCCTCGGACGGCTGCTGAAGGAGGGGTACGCCGCCGCGACGGACCGGGCGCGGGCGGACGTAATCCTCTTCAACACCTGCTCCGTGCGCGACCACGCCGAGCAGCGACTCAACTCCCGGGTGGGGTCGCTGCAGGCGCTGAAGCGGCGCCGGCCGGGCCTCGTGATCGGGATCCTCGGCTGCCAGGCCCAGCGCGAGGGGGAGGCCCTGCTGCGTCGCCTCCCGCATGTCGACCTCGTCGTGGGCACCCGCCAGTACCCCCGCCTCCCGGAGCTGCTGCGGGAGGCGCGCGAGGGGACGCGCGCGCGGGTCGCCACCGAGACGGACGGCGGGCTCCTCGACCCCGATCACGCGACGCAGGGCCGCCCCCGCCCCTTCCAGGCGTACGTCAAGGTGACGGAAGGGTGCAACTGCGGGTGCGCCTTCTGCGTCGTCCCCGGCACGCGCGGCCGCGAGGTGAGCCGCCCGCCGGCGGCGATCGTCGAGGAGGCGCGCCGTCTCGCCGGAACGGGGGTCGTCGAAATCACCCTCCTCGGCCAGAACATCCCCTCCTACGGGAACGACCTCCGCCCGCGCGTCCCGCTGGCGGATCTCCTCCGCCGCGTCCACGACGTGGACGGCCCCCTCCGCCTCCGCTTCGTGACCGGCCACCCCGCGTTCGTCACGACGGCGCTGCTCGAGGCGGTCCGGGACCTCCCGCGGATCTGCCCCTACCTGCATCTCCCCGCCCAGTCCGGCTCCGACCGGATCCTGAAGGCGATGCGGCGGGGGTATACGGCGGCGCGGTACCGGGCGATCTGCGGCGAGGCGCGCGCCCTGATCCCCGGCGCCGAGATCGCCAGCGACTTCATCGCCGGATTCCCCGGCGAGACGGAGGAGGACCACGCGGCGACGGCGCAGCTGATGCGCGACCTCCGGTTCGGCACGGCCTACGTCTTCAAGTATTCGACGCGGCCCGGCACCGCGGCGGCCGCCCTCCCGGACGACGTGGACGACGCCACCAAAAAGCGGCGCCACGCGGAGCTGCTCGGGATCCAGTCCCGCGTCCAGCTCGCGGCCAACCGGGCGCTCGCGGGGACGGAGGTGGAGATCCTCGTCGAGGGGCGCGCGGCGCGGCCGCTCAAGACGCCCGCCGGGACGGCCCCCGGCGACCCCCCGACCTGGACGGGCCGGACGCGGACGGGCCGGATCGCGGTCTACCGGGCGGGCCGGGACCTGACGGGGCGCCTGGCCCGGATCCGGGTCGTGGAGGCAACCGCCTTGACGTTGATCGGGGAGTTGGTTTAATAGAGCCTGTCCGTCTTATGGGGCCGACAAACAGAAGCGATGCCCGCGTACGAACCATTCATGCTCCGCGCACTCGAGCTCGCCCGGCGGGGCGAAGGGCGGGTGGAACCGAACCCGATGGTGGGCGCGGTGATCGTGCGAGGCGGGCGGATCGTCGCCGAAGGGTGGCACGACGCCTTCGGCGGGCCGCACGCGGAGGCGGCCGCCCTGCGCGCGGCGGG
>CAYUME010000134.1:0-320 GCA_964445475.1 uncultured Planctomycetia bacterium | reverse complement strand
AGCTCGCGGCCACCCGGTCGCTCGCGGGGACGGAGGTGGAGATCCTCGGCGAGGGGCGCGCGGCGCGACGATGGTCGTCACCCTTGAGCCCTGCGCCCACACCGGCAAGACCCCGCCCTGCGCCCCCGCCCTCGTGGCGGCGGGGATCCGGCGCGTGGTGATCGCCGGCCGGGACCCCAACCCCGTCACCGGCGGGCGCGGCGTGGCCACCCTGCGGCGCGGCGGCATCGCGGTCGTCGAGGGCGTGCACAGGAAGGAGGCGGAGTCCCTCAACGCCCCCTTCTACGCGCACCAACGGGAGCGCCGGCCCTGGGTGATCG
>CAYUME010000133.1:0-9718 GCA_964445475.1 uncultured Planctomycetia bacterium | reverse complement strand
CTGGCCGAAGGCAGGGACCGCTCCAGCCGCGAGGGCGATCCAGAAAGCGACCCGGAGGATGGTTTTTCGATTAGGTTTCATACCAGGAAACGGAGCGTGCGGGCGTTCCGCGCGGTCACGGCGGCGAGGCGCCGACGGGGCGCGCGCAGCGGCTTGTCGCCCGCGCCTGGGCGGCGCTGGACGGCGCGGAGCGGGCCGAGCTCGCCCGCCGCGCCCTCGCGCTCGACCCCGATTGCCCCGACGCGCACTTCCTCCTGACGGAGGAGACGGACGCCTCGGAGGACGAGAAGCTCGCGGGATACCGCAAGGCGATGGAATGCGCCGAGCGGGCCCTCGGGCCGGAATTCTTCTTCGCGCACGTGGGCCGCTTCTGGACCCTTCCCGAGACGCGCCCCTACATGCGGGCCCGCAAGGCCGTCGCGGACCTGTTGCACGCCCTGGGGCGGACCGCCGCCGCCGCCGGCCACTACCGGGACCTCCTTCGCCTCAACCCCGAGGACAACCAGAACTGCCGCGAGTGCTTCGCCGCCTGCCTGCTCGAGCTCGGCTTCTGGGAGGAGCTCGAGTCCCTCCTGCGGCAGTACGAAGAGGACGCGGCCTGCTGGTGGGACTACGGGCGCGCGGTGGTCGAGTTCGTCCGCGTGTCGGGATCCGCCTCGCGCGCCGGCGAGTATCTCGCCGAGGCGCGGGAGACCAACCCCCAGGTCCCGGCCTACCTGCGCGGGGAGCGCAGGCTGCCGCGGGGGCTGGCGGAGATCCTGCGCCTGGGCGAGGCGACGGCGGCCGCGGTCTTTACCGCCCTGTTCAGCCGCGCCTTCGCCTCCCACCCGCTCCTGCTGGAGTGGCTGAGCGCCGCGTGATCGCTCGCCGCGCGGGGATCCCGCTTCGCGCGTTCCTGCGCGGCCAACGGCCGCCGCGACGTCCTCTGCTGTTCCGCGGGGGACTTGTCGACTCCCGGCCCCCGCGCTTTCCCTGCGGTCAATCCCCGTTCCCGTCCTTCTCCCACGCCTCCGTCCTCCATCCCGTGACCCGCCGCAGCAGGCCCAGGACGTCCTCGAGGATGAGGTAGAGCGACGGCAGGAGGAGGAGGGCGACTGCCGTGGACCCGATCAGTCCGAAGGCGAGGGAGGCCGCCATCGGGATGAGGAAGCGGGCCTGCAGGCTCGTCTCCAGCAGGAGCGGCGTGAGGCCCGCCATGGTGGTGAGCGACGTCAGGAGAATCGCCCGGAAGCGGGAGACCGCGCCGAGGGGGACGGCCGTCGCCAGCGGCTCGCCCGACGCGCGCCGCTGGTTGATGAAGTCCACCAGCACCAGGTTGTCGTTCACCGAGACCCCCGCGAGGGCGACGAGGCCGAAGAGGGAGAGGAGGGTGAGGTCCATCCCCATGGCGACGTGGCCCCAGACGGCCGTCACCAGCCCGAACGGGATCGCGGTCATGATCAGGAAGGGCTGGAGATACGACTTCAGGGGGACGGCCAGCAGCGTGTAGATCAGGACGAGGGCGAGCAGGAAGCCGCGCTGGAGGCTGTCGATCGTCTCCCGCTGCTCCCGCTGCTGCCCCTCGAGCGTGTAGGTGACGCCGGGCTGCTCCGCGAGCAGCGCCGGCAGGACGCGGGCCTCGAGGTCCCGGAGGATCTCCTCCGCGTTCCCCTCGGAGGCGTCGACGTCGGCGGTGACGTTGACGACGCGCCGGCGGTCGACGCGCTTGATGGACTCGTAGCCCCGCCCCCGCTCCGCCGAGGCCGCGGACGCGAAGGGGACCTCGGACCCGTCGGGGAGCCGGATGCGCATGGTCTCGAGGTCGCCGAGGGAGCGCCGGGCCTCCTCGGGGTATCGGACCATGACCTTGATCTCGTCGCGGCCCCGCTGGACCCGCTGCGCCTCCTCGCCGTAGAAGGCCTGGCGGACCTGCCGGGCCAGGTCCAGCTGGGTGAGGCCGAGGGCCTCGGCGGCGGGGCGGAGGCGGAGCTTCAGCTCCTCCTTCCCCTCGCGGAAGGAGTCGGCGACGTCGAAGACGCCGGGGTAGGCGGCCAGCCGCACTTTGACGGCCTCCGCCGTCGCCCGCAACGAATCGATCTCCCGCCCGGTCAGCTGGATGTTCAGGGCCTCGCCGGGGGAGAAGAGGGAGCCGGTGAAGGTCAGCTCCACGGCGTCGGGGATCGATCCCGTCAGCTCTCGCCAGCGGCGCGCCACCTCCGCGCTGGAGAGGCCGGGGCGGTCCTCCGTGGGGACGAGCTGGAGGTTCACCTCCCCGAGGTTGCCGCCGGTGATGAGCGCCACGGCCTTCGCCGCGCCGCGCTGCTGGTCCGTCCGGTACGGCTGCTCCCCGATCGAGGTCAGGATGTGATGGACCACCGAGGTCCCGCGTCCCGCGTCCAGCTCCTCCCGGAGACGGAGCGCCGAGGCCTCCAGCCGCCGCACGGCTGCGGCCGTCATCTCCGCCGAGGTCCCCTGCGGCATCGTCAGGACGGCCACGACGTTGTTCCCCTCGACCTCGGGGAAGAAGGTGAACCGGATCCACCCGCCGCCCACCAGGCCGAGGGTGAGCAGGAGGATCGCGACGAAGCCCGCGACGGTCAGGTAGCGCCAGCGGACCAGGCGCACGAGCACGGGGCGGTAGAGGCGGTCGACGAACCACGCGAGGCCGGCGGCGAACCCGCCCTGGAACCGGCCCCACATCCGCCCGACGGCCCCGAATCCCTTCTCCGGCTCGACCCGCAGGTGGGTCAGGTGGGCGGGGAGCGCGAGCTGGGACTCGACCAGCGAGAAGAGCAGGGTGGCGATCACGATCTGGGGGATGATCCGCATGAACTTCCCCATGTTGCCGCCCACGAAGAGGAGCGGGGAGAAGGCGGCCACCGTCGTCAGCACCCCGAAGATCACCGGGATCGACACCTCCTGCGTCCCTTCCACCGCCGCCCGCCGGCCGTTCCGCGTCCGCTGCAGGTGGGCGTAGACGTTCTCCCCGATGACGGTCGCGTCGTCGACCACGATGCCGAGCACGAGGATGAAGGCGAAGAGCGACAGCATGTTGATCGACCCGTCGAAGAGGGGCATGACCCCGAAGGCGCCGAGGAACGAGAGCGGGATGCCGAAGCAGACCCAGGCCGCCAGCGGCAGGCGGAGGAAGAGGGCGAGGATCAGGAAGACGAGGATCAGCCCGCTCCGGCCGTTCCGGACGAGGAGGTCGAGGCGGCTGCGCAGGTACTCCGCGTCGTCCTGCCACGGCGTGAGCCGGATCCCCGGCGGCATGCGTGCCTGGGCGGTGCGGACGTAGTCGTGGACGGCGTCCGAGATCTCCAGGGCGCTCTGGTCGCCCACCCGGAAGACCTTCACCAGCACCGCGGGCGTCCCGTCGAACCGGGCCGCCTGGTCCGTCTCCGCGAAGCCGTCCACCACGCGCGCCACGTCCCCCAGCCGCAGGCGCGTCCCGTCGGGGCGGGCGAGGAGGACGATCGACTCGAACTCCCGTCCCCGGTAGGCCTGCGCCTTCGCCCGCAGGAGCACCTCCCCGCCCGCCGTCTTTATCGACCCGCCCGGCAGGTCGAGGGAGGAGCGGCGGACCGCGGCGGCGACGGCGTCGAAGGTGAGGCCGTGCCGGCGGAGCGCCTCCTCGGAGACCTCGATGGCGATCTCGTACGGGCGGGCGCTGGCCAGCTCCACGGTGGTGATGCCGGGGAGGGCGGAGAGGTCGTCCCGCACCTGCTCGCCGAGCCGCTTGAGCGTCGCCTCGTCCGCCTCCCCCGCGACGGCCACGTAGACCACCTGGCGCCGGAAGACGATCTCCTGGATGACGGGCTTCTCCGCCTCCTCGGGGAACGTGTCGATTCCGTCGATGCGCGTCTTCACGTCGTCCAGGAGGCGGCGCGCGGAGAAGCCCGGCAGGGCCTCGATCAGGACGGACCCGCCCCCCTCCCCGGCGCTGGAGGTGATCCGCCGGACGCCGTCCAGGTCCTGGATCTCCTCCTCGATCCGGACGCAGATCCCCTCCTCGGCCTCCTCCGGCGCCGCGCCGGGGTAGGGGACGGAGACGACGACGAGGTCGGAGGAGAATTCCGGGAAGATCTCCCGGCGCACGCTCGTCAGGCCGAGGAAGCCCCCGACCATGATCACGGCCAGCAGCGTGTTGGCCGCGACGGGATTTCCTGCGAACCAGGCGATCAGGCGTCTCATGGCGCCTCCGCGTGCACGCGCACCGGCATCCCGTCCGTCGCCGTGTCCAGCGGCGTCAGGCAGACGCGCTCGCCCGACGCGAGTCCGCCGGCGAGGAGGACCGACTCGCGGTCCGCCCGCAGGACCTCCACGGCCCGGAACCGGAGCCGGTTTTCCGCGTCCACGATCCAGACCCGGTCCGGGCCCCGCAGCGCGGCGCGGGGGAGGACGACGGCGTCCTTCACGGTCCGTCCCTGGATCTCGGCCTCGACGAAGAGGCCCGCGGCCAGCGGGGGCCGGCCGGAGTCGTCCCCCCGCCCGTACGGGTTCTCCACCCGCGCCACGGTCGTCACCATCCGGCTGCGGGGGTCGATCTCTCCTTCCAGGCGGACGATCCGTCCGGTCCACGTCCGCTCGCGTCCCGCGAAGCGCGCGCGCAGGAGGACCTCCGGCCCCGCCTCCGGCAGGGCGGTCTCGCCCCGGAAGCTCGGCGGCAGATCGAGGAAGGCCAGTTGGTCGTCCGGGATCGGCAGCCGGACTTCCGCGGCGTCGACCGCGTAGAGGGAGGCGACGGGCGCCCCTCGGTTGACGAACTGGCCGACGTCGACGGACTTGTCGCGGACGCGGCCGGCGAAGGGGGCGCGGAGGCTCGTCCGTTTCAGGTCGCGTCCGGCCTGCTCCAGGGCCGCCTGCGCGGCGTCGAGCGCCGCACGGGCCTCGGCCAGCTGCGGGGCACGCACGACGAGGGGCGGCGGCTCCTGCGGGCCGGAGGCGGCGCTCCCGTCTCGTTTCGCGCCTCCCGCCAGCCGCTCCCACTCCTGCCGCGCCACCGCCGATTCCGCCTCCTCCGCGGCCAGGCGGCTGGCCGCCTGCGCCACCGCCGCGCGGGCCCGCACCTCCGCCGCCGCGTAGTCGCCCGGCTCGAGCGTCACCAGGACCTCGTCCTTCTCGAAGAAGCCGCCGGCGGCGAACGAGGGGGCGACGGCGACGACGCGGCCGGAGACCTCGGGGACGAGCGCGCTCGCCGTGCGGGGAGACACCGTCCCCTGCGCACGGACCGTGAGCCGCACCTCCGCAGCGGTCGCGGCGTGCACGCGCACGAGCGGCGGCAGGGGGGCCGGCGGCCGGGTCTTCACCGGCGCGCGCGCCGCGACGAGCGCCCACGCCCCGAGCAGCCCCAGGACGAAGACGGCGAGAGGGGCCAGCGTGCGGATCGTGCTGTTCATGTGGGGTCTCTTCTCAACGGGAGGAATCCGGCTGTTCCGCCTCCGGAGCCGCCGCCGTCTCGAACCCGCCCCCCAGCGCCAGATAAAGATTGACGCGCGCGTCCAGACGAAGGCGGCGGACGGAGATCAGCTGGCTCTCGGTCTCGATGGCGCGACGCTGGGCGAGCAGCCAGGCGAGGAAGGTATCCACGCCCGCGCGGTAGCGCTCCTCGGCGAGCCGCCGCGCCGCCGACACCTGCTCGGCGGCGACCGACAGCTCGCGCTCCTGCCGCGCCAGGTGCGCCTCCGCCGCCAGGGCCGTCTCCACCTCCCCGTAGGCGTTCAGCGCCGCCGCGAGGAAGCCCTCGAGGGCCTGGCGCTCGCCGGCCTCGGCGGCGTCCACCCCGGCGCGCAGGCGTCCGCCCTGGAAGATCGGCTGGGCCAGGTTTGCCGCGAGCGTCCAGACGGAGTAGTCCAGGTTCACGAGGTCCCGCAGGGCGTCGCTGGACGTCCCGCCGCTCGCCGTGAGGCTGAGGCGGGGGTAGAGCGACGCGCGTGCCTGGTCGGCGCGCGCCCCGGCGGCGGCCAGCCGCCGCTCCGCGGCCGCCAGGTCCGGGCGCCGCGCCAGGAGCTCGGCGGGGAGCCCCGCGGGGACGGGGGGCGGGAGCGGGGCGAGATCCGTCGCGGGCTCCGCGGTCCCGGCGGGATAGCGCCCGAGGAGGATCTCGAGCTGGCGGCGCGCGCGGTCGAGCTGGTCTTCCCGCTGGGCGAGCAGGGCCTCCGCGGCGGCCAGCTCGCTCAGCGTCAGGCGGAGGTCCAGGGGCGGCCGCAGCCCCTCCTCGTACCGTCGCCGCACGAGCGCCGCCGTCTCCCGGTAGCTGGCCGCCGCCGTCCGTGCCAGGTCCGCCTGCTGCCGCGCCTCGGCCGCCGCGAACCAGGCCTTCGCCGTCTGCGCCGCGAGGGACTGGCGGGCCGCCTCCCAGTCGTCCTCCGCCGCCTGGACGGAGGCCAGCGACGCGGCGTGGCCCGAGCGGACGCGCCCCCAGAGGTCCAGCTCCCAGCTGACGTCGAGCGACACGCCCAGCCGCGTGGAACGCGTGCTGAGGACCTTGTCGCCGGCCCCCGGAATGGGGAGGCCGATGAAGTTCTGCTTCTGGCGCGAGGCGGAGAAGCCGGCGCCGGCCTGGGGCCAGGCGTCGGCCCCGGCGATCCGCGCCTCCGCCGCCGCCGCGGCGATGCGCGCCGCCGCCGCGGCGAGGTCGTGGTTGCGCGCGACCGCTTCGGCCACCGCCGCGGCCAGCGCGGGATCCCCGAAGGTTTCCAGCCAGCCGGGCGCGACCGGGCCGGGGGGGGGGTCCGCCCCCGTCCACCGGTCCGGCACCGCGACGGGGGGCTCGGGAATCCGGCGTTCCGGCGGGGAAGCCTCGAAGAGGCACCCGGCCAGGAGGAGCGCGGGGAGGGCGCCGGCGGGGACGGGGCGTCTCATCGGCGGGCCCCCTTCCGGCCGGCGGCCGCCGGGGCGCGGAGGCCCGCCGCCAGGAACGGGACGAGGTGCGCGATGACCTGTTCCGGATCGTCCGGGTCGCACGCGCCGCCCGACATCGCCTTCAGGTTGCGCGTCTCCAGGATGGCGTAGACCATCGCGCCGACCAGGAAGTGGATTCGGTAATGAAAGGCGCGGGGGGAGAGGCCGGGGAGGGCCCTGCGGAAGGCGGCCGTGAAACGCCGGATGATCTCCCCGAACTGTTCGACCACGAGCCGGTCCAGGAAGCGGCTGGACTCGGTCAGGGTGCGGCCCATGAGGCGCATGAAGGCGGCGCCGGCGGGGCCTGCGTCGGGGACGAGGCGGAAGAGGGGGGCGACGAGGGCCTCGATGACGCGCTCGAGGGGGAGCGACCCGCGCCCGGCGGCCGCCTCGACCGCGTCCAGCCTCCGCAGCCGCGCCGCGTTGAGGGGCGCGAGGCGGCGGGCCATGACGGCGCGGATCAGGTTCTCCCGGGAGCGGAAGTGATAGTGGATGGCGGCGATGTTGACGTTCGCCGCGCGGATGACGCCGCGGAGCGACGTGGCGGCGATCCCCGTCTCCGCGAAGAGCCGTTCGGCCGCGTCCAGGATCCGGGTCCGGGTGTCGGGGCGCGCCATGTTCAATCCGAATCAATCAATCGATTGATTGAATTGTATGCGCCCGCGGCGTCCCGCGCAAGCAAAAGAGTCCCCGGCCGCGCCGCGGCGGGGGACTCGCCGTCCCGCCCCCGGCCGTTGCGTCCTCCTCCGGGCCGATAAAAAAACCCGGCAGGGGTTGCCTGCCGGGTTTCCGGTGGGGCTGTGTCATTCCAGCGCGGGATTCTGCAAATTCCGGTTCGCGGAATTCCAGGAATGGCCGGATGATCAAAATCCGCGGAGCGGATCTTACAGCTTCACCACGTTCGACGCCTTGGGTCCCTTGGCGTCCTCCGTGACGTCGTACTCCACCTCCTGGTCCGGCTGAAGGGTCTTGAATCCCTCCCCCTGGATCGCGGAGTGATGGACGAACACGTCCTTCCCGCCGTCGACGGGGGCGATGAACCCGAACCCCTTCTGGTCGTTGAACCACTTCACCTTGCCGCGTGCCATGCTCGATCACCTCCCTTCCCTGGCGCCAGAGAAAAAAAATGCGCGGCATGTACGGGCCGCGCGTTGTTGGATCGATGCGGGTGTCACTCACACAGCCGGGTACGAACTGCCCCTGATTACACGCGAACGGCGGGGAGGAGTCAACGAAAAGGCGGGGGGCGGTCAACGCCCGCAGCATTTCTTGTGCTTCTTCCCGCTCCCGCAGGGGCAGGGGTCGTTGCGGCCGACGGAGGGGCCGGTGTTCACGAACGGCCGGCCGGGGGGGGCGTGATCGTGCCCGCAGCCGCAGGTCGCGTCGTGCGGGTGGTCGAGGAGCCCTTCGTCCTCCAGCACGTCCTCCAGGTCCCCGTCGTCTGCCGCGTCGCCGCCGTCCATCGCCTGCTCCGCCGCCCACGTCTCGTCTTCGCGCTCCCGCTTCGCGAGCGCCTCCGGGTCGTAGAACGTCATCCAGTCTTCGCTGGCATCCTCGAGGTCCGGCCCGGTGCGGTAGGTCGCCTCGACGCTGTCGGGAAGGAAGTGGGCGTCGTCCCCCCGCCCGGCCTGCCGGCGCCCGAGGTCCGCCAGGAGGTCCCGATCCTGCGGGCGCGCGAAGCGGAGGAGGGGGGCGGCGGCGGTCCAGCGGGCGACGTCGCCCCGCGACGCGTCCCGCGCGACCCCGGCCAGGCGGTCGAGCAGGCCCTCGCGGAGCGCCGGGTGGCGGACGGCGAGGAACTCGAGGGCCTCGGCGGCGGCCAGGCGGGTGGGCTCGTCCTGCCGGTCGTCCTGGATCATCTCGAGGAGCGGCTCGACCGCGGGCGCGCCCAGGCGGGCGAGGATCGAGGGCATCGGCTCGTAGATCCAGGGCTGCTCCTCGTCGAAGGCCTGCGCGAGGGCCCGGAGGAGGGGCCGGACGACGGGCTCCCCGCCGATGGCGCCGAGCAGGTAGGAGGCGTGGACCGGCGCCCACCAGGCGGCGTCGTCCGCGCCCCAGGCCGCGTCGTCGGCAAGGACGCGGACCAGCCGCGGGACGATCGCCGGGCCGCGGGCGACGATCGCGTCGGCCGTCTTCCGCGCCAGGGCGTCCGCTTCCGTGTAGAGCAGCCCGACCAGCCGGTCGTCGTTCATGCCGTGTGCCGCTCCCAGGCCGCCCGCTGGGCCTTGAGGAACTCGACCGGGTCGTCCTTCGTGCTCGTCTCCAGCATCGTGTAGCCGGCGTAGCCGATGCCTTTGAGGAGGCCCATCAGCTCCTTCCAGGGGTAGTCGTCCTTCGTCAGGTCCCGGACGTGGCAGTGCCGGATCCACGCCTTGCAGAGGTCGAAATGCGCGCGGATCGAGCCGCCCTTCGCGTCCCCGCCGTTCGAGTTCCAGCAGAGGCCGACGGACGGGTGCTTGCAGTGCTCCATGATCTTCGCCATGTTCGGCGGGTCGGAGGTGCCCCCGCCGTGCATCTCGACGGCGATGACGACCTTCTTCTCCTGGGCGAACGCGCCGCACTCGGCCACCGCCTCGCCGATCTGCTTGAGCGTCTGGTCGACGGGGACGCCCTTCGGCAGGCCGTTGGGGCGCACCTTGACGCCCCACGCGCCGACGTCGGCGGCCAGCGTCACGAAGTCCTTCGTCAGGGCGATGTGCTTCTTCACGACCTCCGGCTTGGGGTCGTGGAACTCGCAGGCGGAGCCGAGGGCGACGAGGCGGACCTTCGTCTTCTCGAACGTCGCGCGGACCTTCGTGCGGGCGGCGGCGTCGATCGACGGCTCCACGCCGTGCTT
>CAYUME010000132.1:967-9723 GCA_964445475.1 uncultured Planctomycetia bacterium | reverse complement strand
AAACCCCGTGATCGGGATCAGGGAGTGTCGACTTGTCGACTTGGGGTAACATCCCCGTGCGCGAGTATCAGGAGAGGATGGCGGATATGCCAATGACCCCGCTCCCACCCGAGGCGCAGGCGCGCATCGCCGCGTTGATCGGGCTGAATGTCCTGGACACGCCGGCCGAGGATCGCTTCGACCGGATCACCCGCATCGCCGCCCGGAGCCGTACATCCGTTTCTACGCCGGCTGCCCCCTGAGCGCGCCGGACGGGCACAAGATCGGCACCTTGTGCCTCATGGATCATCGTCCCCGCGACCTGGATGAGATGGATCGGGCCATGCTGCGGGACCTGGCTCATATCGTCGAGAACGAGCTGGCCGTGAACCGGCTGGGGGAGGTCCAGGCGAGCCTGAGTGCCGAGCGGGACGAGATGGAGCGCAAGTCGATGGTCGACGGGGCGACCCGGCTCTGGAACCGGAGGTCGATTCTGGAGGTGTTCGATCGCGAGCTGAAGCGGATCCGACGCACGCGGGGCGTGGTCGGCGTGGTCCTGGCGGAGGTGGACGGATTTGACCGGTTCATGGGAGGCCGCGGCCGCCAAAGGGGAGACGATCCGGCGGGCCGTCTGCGCCTTAACGGTGAACGGTACGGCGACGAGACTGGATCGGATCACCCTGTCGGCCGGCGTGACCGATGGCCGGGGGCGGATGCGCGCGCTGGTGCGCGGCGCAGAAGTGGCGCTGCGACGGGCGAAGCGGGCGGGTGGCAATCGCATCGTGATCGCCTGATCCCCAATGCGGGATTCCCCGCGATCGGTATCGGCAAAAAAACAGGTGGCGAGGTCCCTCAGGCCGGACCTCGCCACCTGCCCCTTCACGACCTTCCTCGGAGACCCTTACTCCTTATCGGGGTCTCCTCCAGCCATTCCAGTATACACCACGATCTCGGGTATTGTCGGACTAATATAATATGGTCCTATGGATTCTTGCCGGGAGCGACCGGCACCGGAGGCTTCGTGGCCGTCCCCGTTATCGCTTTTTCGACGACATCCCGGGGCAGGGACGCGGCGCTCAACAGGGCTTTTCGCACCGTGGAGCCGGCTTCGCTCCCGATGTCGTCGGTGGCGTGGATCACGCCGGTCACGGCCGCGCGGACCGCCTTTGACGTGTCGACGCCGATCCGGCCCGCAGCCTCGACCGCGCCTTCGACGATGGCCACGCTGGTGAGCGCGAGGTCCCCGCCGATTTTCGCGACGCCGTTTACGGCGCCGCGGGCCACGTCGCGGACGGCGGCCAGGATGTCGATCCCGCTCTCGGACGCCCCCTCGATGGCAGCGTGTACCGTGTTCCGGACGGCTGTCGTCGCCGACGTCACGACCGTGGACGCCCCCCGGACGGCGCCCTCGACGACATCCGCAATGGCGTCTTCGGCCGCAATGCCGATATTGCCGGCGTCCTTGAGCACCCCCGTTGTCTGGTTCTTCACGGCCGTACGCAAAGACGTGAGGATGTCATCGGCCCCCTTCACCGCGGCCACAATCGAATGCTTGGCCTCGCGAATGATCCGTTCCAGCATGATGGGGTCTTCTTTCAGGGGACTTGAAATATGGGGCTTTCCCGTTTCCGGGTTCCCGGAATCCGCGCCGGTCATCCGCCATGCCGCTTCTCCTGAGGGACCTGACGTCGTGCCCCCTCCTCCTTTGCATCGCAGGTCCAGTCGGACGGGGCCAGGTCCACGATTCGCTGGCCTCTCTCCGGCGACCGGCCTCGTCCCGTCCCGGCCCCCTGCTCGAGCTGGTCGACCTCGTGGGCGATCACGTCCACGATAAACAGGTAAACTTCTCCGCGAACCCGGTTGTCCGGGGCCGCCCCTGCGGCTGACGCCCGGCGTGCGAGCCCGTCATCCGCCAGGTCCCGCAGCTCCTTCCAGAGGTCGTCCGCCAGGCACGACGTGGCGTCCACCGGTGTCGGTTGGTGTGCGATCATATTCCCTCCCTGGCCTGTTGCGCGACAGCGCCGCTTCGATGACGCCCAGGAGATACTGGACCGTGAACGGCTTCCGCACGTGTACGTCCGCCCCGCGGCGGATCCAGTCCGAGTCGCCGTTCTCGCAGTCGTCCGGCGTGACCACGAGGATGCGCGTCCGGGGGAAGCCGCCCTTGACGGACCGGACGAAGTCCACCCCCTCCCGGTCCGTTCCGCGCAGGGCGGCGATCACCACCTCGTACACCCCCAGGCCGGCCATCGGAAGGGCTTCGACCGTATCGGCCGCCGTCGTGACCCGCGCGCCCGCCTCGCGGAGCAGGCGGGACAGGGCCGCGCGAAAGTCGTCGTCGTCGTCGATGACCAGGATCTCCCGGTCTTTCAGCGCCGACAGGATCAGCTGGGGGTGACACATGTGTGTCCGTGCCGCAGGCCTCGTGATGAAGTCATGCTTCCCGTCGACTCCCGCCGGGGAATACGACAGGTGAAGTATACGCTGTATCAGCCGTCGCGGGTTCCTGGGACCCCCCGGTTTCGAATCCCGGGGGTTCCCCGGTCTTCAACCCGCCTCCGGGCTCACGCCTTTGCGCCATGCGCTACGGCGGACAAACGGGCCGTGCCGGACCGCGTTCCTGTTCGGGCCTGGTGCGGCGGGTTTCGCCATGTTGTTGCTGTTGAAGCCCCGCCCCTCTGGGGCGGGGTACCTCACTCGGAGGGGGCGGGAAAGCCGGACGGCGAGTCCGAAGGGGTGCGACAGGCGGAGGCGACCTCTCGTCCCCGCCGGTGATGCGTGAGGTGCCCGGCTCAGGTCTTGGGATAGCACTGGAGGGCGTACCGGACGAGCTCCAGGGCGCTCTGGAGGCCGAGCTTGGTCTTGATGTTGGCCCGGTAGCCCTCGATCGTCTTGACGCTGAGGTGGAGGAGCCTGGCGATCTCGCTCGTGCCCTTGCCGCGTCCGATCATCTCGAAGACCTCGAGCTCCCGGTCGCTCAGGTGCTCCAGGGGCATCCCCTTCCGGGCCGGGCCGGGGCCTGTCGCGAGCTCCATGAGGCGGTCCGACATCTTCGGGCTGACATAAATCTTGCCGCCGACGACCCTCCGGATCGCGATCTCGAGCCGGGTCTTCGCCTCCTGCTTCATGATATAGCCTCTCGCGCCGGCCCGGAGGGCGCGCTCGGCGTAGAGGGACTCCTCGTGCATGGAGAGGACGAGCACCGGCAGCTTCGGATGCCGGATCTTGAGGTCCTTGATGAGTCCCAATCCGCCGGTGCCCTCGAGAGACAGGTCCACGATCACCAGGTCGGGGTGGAGGGACGCGATGGCCTGGAGCGCCGCCTCAGCGCTTTCGGCCTCCCCGCAGACGACCAGATTGCGCTTCTGGTTGATCAGCTCCGTCAACCCGATCCGGACGATGGGATGATCGTCCACGAGAAAGATCCGCGTTTTCCGGGAGGTCCCGGGCGTCGCTCGGGCCATGTCCCTTCCTCCTAGTGTTGGGCGGCTGGATCGGGCAGCACGCACGTGACCCGGGTTCCCCCTGTCGGGCGGTTGGCGATCTCCAGGGTTGCTCCGATCGATTCCGCCCGCGCCTTCATGATCGACAGGCCCATGCCGCTCGGCCGCGCCGGGGCCTCGCGGAGGCCGGTCCCATTGTCCTGCACGGTAATCGTGCTGGAATGGTCGCCGCTCCGCGCACCGTCGACCCAGATAGACCGGGATTTCCCATGGCGCACGGCGTTGGTGACCGCCTCGTGGACGATCCAGTACAGGTTCGTGGCCACCGGGAGGTCCAGGGCCGGAATCCGGGCGTCCCAGGCGACGTGGCACGTCACGCCGTAGGTGCCCTTCACGAACGCGGCCATCTCGCCCAGGTAGCCCGCCAGCCCCGCGGTCTCCAGCCCGACCGGATACAGGCTCTTGGCGAGCCAGCGCGTTTTTTCCAGGGCCCCGTCGAGCAGGCGGGAGATCCGCTTCACGCCGGAGACGGCCCCGGGGCCGGACACCTTGCCCTCCAGCGCCTGGCTCAGGAGGGCGATCCCGGCGATGTCCTGCCCCAGGCCGTCGTGCAGGTCCTGGCCGAGCTGCTGCCGTTCCCGCTCGCTCACCATGTTCGCGAGCCGCCGCTCCGTCTGCTTCCGCTCGCTCACGTCCTCGATGGCCAGGAGGATCCGCGTCTCCCGGGAGGACCGGAACGAGATCCGGCGCGCGTGGAAGACCATCGTCCGGGGCCCGATCTTTTCGTAGGTGTGCTCGATCTCGAAGTTCTCGAGGACGGTTTCCCGGGGGAGGATCTCCTCCAGGGCCCGTCTCAATCCGGGGATGTCCCACTGGCGGCTTCCGAGCTCGTAGAGGAGCCGGCGTTCGGTCTCATCCCGAGAGACCCGGAAGGTGTCGTAATAGGACTGGTTCGCCATCACGACACGGAGGTCCTTGTCCAGGATGAGGAGGGGGTCCCGCACCGTCTGGACGATCGCCTCCGTGAAATCGCGCCGATCCTCGATCTCCTCCAGGCTCCGCTTGAGGGCGTCGATGTCGACGAGCACGAGGACGGCCCCGTCGATTCGGTTCTCGACGGTCCGGTACGGGCGGACGCGCAGCGCGTACCATCGGCCCGCGTCGTCCCGGACCTCGCGCTCCACGGGGGCCAGCGTGTCGATCACGCCCAGGACGAGCGCCTGGAGGTCGGGGAGATCGAAGGCCAGCCGGAAATCCGTGATCCGGCGGTTGAGGTCCGTGGGTCTCACGTGGAAGAGCTTTTCCGCCATCGGGGTGAACCGGCGCAGGCGGAGGCCCGCGTCCACGATGACGATGGGGACGTTCACGCTGGCGAAGACGTTGCTGAGGTCGTTGTTGAGCTGCCCGAGCTCGAGGTTTCGGTTCTGGAGCTCGTCGTTGAGCATGGCCAGCTCCTCGTTGCCCGACTGCAGCTCCTCCTGTGACGTTTCCATCTCCTCGTTGGCCGACTGGAGCTCCTCGTTGGCCGACAGGAGCTCCTCGTGGGTGCTCTGCAGCGATGCGTGGGCGGCCTCCAGCCTCTCGACGACCGACCTCTGGTACTCCCGGGTGGCGGCCAGCTCCTGGCGGAGGCGGAGGATCTCCCGGTCCCGATCGTCCTCTCTGCCGTGGGAGCCGGCCGATACCGGGACATCCCCGGCCCCGCGCTCCGGCGGCGTCCGGGGGGCGGCCTCCTCGAAGAGGACCAGGAAGGAGGCGGCGGGGGCGCCCCCGAGCGGGAAGACGTCGATCGTGACCTCGCGGCTCCGGTCGCCGGAGACGAGGGAGAGGCCTTCCTTCCGGACGCGGGCGTTATCCTGCCGCGCCTGGCGGATCGCGGCGTCGAGCCCGGGCAGGAGCTCCTCCCGGACCATCTTGAAGAGGTTCAGGCTCGGCTTCCCGGGCGCGGGGCGGAGATAGGGGCCTGTCTCCCCGCGGACCTCGATCACTTGGGCGGCGGCGTCGATGAGGAGGCCGGGAGGGACGCAGCGGGAGAGCAGGAGGCGGTCGGCCTCACTCCGAGCGTCGAACGCGGTCGCCGGTTCGTCCCGGGACGGTCGTTCCCGCGGGACGCCGGGGGCCGCGGATCCCGGGGCGTGCCGGGCGTTCCAGTCGACGCGGGACGGGCGGGACCCGTTGACCTTCGAGAAAATCATGTGCTTCTTGTCCACGGGAGCGAAGAGGTGGCGGGATTCCCCCAGCGTTTCCGAGGGGCCGAGCATGAGGAACCCGGAGGGCTTCAAGGCGTAGTGGAAGAACGGGAGGACCCGCTTCTGAAGGGTCGGTCCCAGGTAGATGAGGACGTTCCGGCAGGTGAGGAGGTCCAGCCGCGAAAAAGGTGCGTCGCG
This sequence comes from uncultured Planctomycetia bacterium, assembly GCA_964445475.1. Lineage (GTDB taxonomy): Bacteria > Planctomycetota > MHYJ01 > CAYUME01 > CAYUME01 > CAYUME01. Next base: position 3,914 of record CAYUME010000132.1, on the reverse strand, counting down.
GGTCACGTCCTGCCGGGCAAAGACACAAAGGTCGCGCACCGTCTTCGCGATCTGGAAGGTTCCGTTCTCCGCGGACACGAAGAAGCGCGCCAGGCGCGCGGGCGAGACATCGAGCGAAATGGCGCCGTCGTAGTGGCCGGCCCGGGCCTTCTCGATTGCCGTCTCGCTCACGTCGGTGCCGAAGACCTGGACTGCCGGGCGCCCCCCCCGCTCGGCCAGGAACTCGACGAGCAGGATCGCGAGGGAATAGGCCTCCTCGCCGGTGGAGCAGCCGGGGACCCACACGCGGACCGGATCGTCCGGCGACCGCCCCTCCATCAGCCGGGGAAAGACGGCTGCCTTCAGGGCCTCGAAGCTCCCGGGCTCCCGGAAGAACGAGGTCACGTGGATCAGGATCTCGTCGTGCAGGGCGCGGACTTCCGCGGGGGCGTCCCGGAGATGCCCCAGGTACTCGTCCAACCCTTCCAGGCGGCAGAGGGCCATCCGCCGCGCGATGCGCCTCCGGACGGTCGTCTGCTTGTAATGGGAGAACTCCACGCCGGTGGCGTCCCGGAGGAGGGCCAGGATCCGGGCGACGTCGCCGGCCTCCGCCTCCGCCCGGGGCCCGTCGGACGGGTCGGGCTCCCGCCCGGCCAGGTACGGGTGTCCGCTGATCCGCGCCAGCTCCCCGGCGATGTCCTGGGGCGGCAGGATGAAATCCACGGCCCCGGTGGCGATCGCGTTCCGCGGCATCTCCGGGAACGACGCGGACCCGTCCTGGGCGAAGGTGAGGCCCCCCTCGGCCTTGATCGCCCGGATCCCCGCCGCCCCGTCCGAGGCGCTGCCCGAGAGGATCACGCCGATCGCCTTGTCCCCGTGCTCCCGGGCGAGCGAGATCAGGAACTGGTCGATGCAGCCCCGGTGGTGGGCGCCGGGCTCGCGGGGCGAGATCCGGAGCCGGTTTCCGGCCATCGTCAGGACCGTGTCGGGACGGAGCACGTACGCGTGGTCGGGCTCCAGGACGGTATCGCCCCGGACCTCCCGGACCGGGAACCGGGTCGCCTTGGAGAGGATCTCGGACAGGATGCTCTCGTGCGTGGGATCGAGGTGCGGGATCAGGACATAGGCCATTCCCGTGTCCGGCGGCAGGTGCTCGAGGAGCTCCCGGAAGGCCGCGAGGCCACCGGCCGAGGCCCCGATCCCGACGATCGGGAATGCCCTCGTGTCTGTTGCGGGCTTGCGGGGCGACGGATCCGGCATTGGTATGGGGTTGCACATGCAGGCTTGCTCCTGCCCCTGCGTGAGAGCGGCAGCCGGGAACCGGTTTGCGGCGACGGGGCGACGCCGACGACGGGCAAGAAGGGCCCTGTGCGAGGCGGGGAGGACGGGTCCTGAAGACTCGGAGTGGATGCGTCACGGGACGCCCGCAGGATCGCTCCCCCGGCACTATTGTACCCCGGCCCGCTTGACCGTGAAAGCGGATTCAAGGCCTGCCTGCCCCGCGCCACCGGATCCCCTGTGCGCCTAGGGGCTGACCACGATCCGGTTTTTCCCCGATTCTTTGGCCCGATACAGGGCGGCGTCCGCCTTGTGTACGAGCGCCTGCGGCGTGCGGGTGTCCTTCCCGCAGGAAGACACCCCGATGCTGACGGTGATGTTCCGGCCGCACGGCAGGCCTTGCGCCACGATCGCGCGCAGCCGGTCGGCGAGCGTTCCCGCTTCCTGGATGCGGGTTGATGGCAGGATCACCGCGAACTCCTCGCCGCCATAGCGGCAGCAGAAGTCTGTCTCCCGGGTCGTTCCTTTGATGATCGCTCCCAGCCGGGCCAGGACCCGGTCCCCTTCCTCGTGACCGTGCCGGTCGTTGATCGCCTTGAAGTCGTCCACGTCGATCATCATGAGCGAAACGTCGGTGCCGTATCGCGCGTAGGTGCGCAGCTCCGCATCGATCCGCTGGTAGCAGTACGTGTGGTTGTACAGCCCGGTCAGGCCGTCGCGCAGCGACAAGCGGACGATGTCCGCGACGTGTTCTTCGCTGATCACCGTCGCGGCGTGGATCTCGGCGGTGAGGTTGGAGAGATAGTCCAGTGTGGCGACGGCAATCCGGACATTCCGCTTCAGCGAAGAGGACATCTCGTTCTTGTGATGGAGGATGCGATCCCACAGGTTCCGGGCGGCGTCCGGCGGGAAATACTGATGGGTGACCGCGTAGAGGAGGTCGGAATAGTACGTATCGCCCCGGGTCTGCTTCAGGGCCTCGAGGAGGAGGCTCTCGCTCGTTGTCAGCGGCCGGTCACCGGAAAACGCGGAGACCAGGTCGAGCGACAGGGCATTGTCGGCGAGAATGCCCCCGAGTCGATCGGCATCGGTTTCGTCTCGCGACGGGGACGCGTTGCCCGGCGGGGGAATGATCGATCTCCTGTATTCGCGTCGGGGGGGCTGCAGCGGAGGCCGGGATCCAACCCCCTCGCGCGGTCCATGCCACAGGCGGATTATACCCGTGACGTTAGGGCTGGGCAACCGTGCGGGCCACGCCCGGGCGCCTGTCACCATGACGGCCCTCCCCTGCGCCCAAGGGATTTCACGGCGACACCCGCACGCCCTTGACGAACGCGTTCGACGTCACGTCGGCCGGCGTCAGGGGCTTCCCGTTGACGACGACGTTCCGGAACGTCACGTCCTCCACCGCGTGCTCCGCGTCGAAGCCGGTCAGCTCGATCCGCGGCTTCTCCCCGGCGGCGACGATGTCCTGGAAGGTCACCCCGCGGATGTGCCCGCGCTCGGCGTCGCGGGTCCAGACGGCCTTCCCGATCCAGAGGGAGATCAGCTTCCGCGTCTCCTCGATCCGGATGCGCTCGAAGCGGACGTTGTGGATCGTCGCCGCGTCGCAGTGGTAGACGCGCATCGTCCACTCGCGTCCGAGGTCGTGGATCACGCGCCGTGCCCGGTCCTCGTGGCGCGGGGGGAC
>CAYUME010000132.1:0-957 GCA_964445475.1 uncultured Planctomycetia bacterium | reverse complement strand
ATTCCGTCTTCATACTTGCGCTTGATCTTCTCTCCGAGGTCGTGGATCACGTCGCAATCCTCGAAAAGGACGTCCTCCACGTCCTCGCGCAGCTCCGCCCCGACGCTGACGGCGTGGGCGACCTCGTTCCAGAGGACGCAGTTCCGGGCCCGGATCCCCCGGACCGGTCCCTGCCCCTGGTCCGACTTCACCACGATCAGGTCGTCCAGGGTCCGGATGAAGCAGCCCTCGACCGTCACGTCCCGGCTGTTGCAGATGTCGACCCCGTCGGAGTTGGCTCGGTAGCCGATGAGCTTGACGTTCCGGACGGTGACGCGGTCGGATCTCCGGATGGGTATCGTCCAGGTGCTCGAGTCCCGGAGGACGACCCCCTCGATCGTGATGTCCGACCCGCGGACGAAGAGCATGTTCTTGGCATGGGTGGTGCAGCCGGTGGCGTCGATGATCCCGCGCCCCCGGAGGGTGATGCGGTCGCCCTCGAGCGCGATGAGCGGCCCGTAGGTCTTGAGGCCGCTGTAGCTGCTGATGTGGAACTTCTCGTCCGGCTGGATGACGCCGCGCACCACGGCGCCGCCGGCGACGTAGACCGTCGTGCCGCCCTTCACCTGCAGGTGCCCGACCTCGTGGATGCCGGGGCCGAAGTAGACGACGTTCGGGGCGTCCGGGCGGGGGACATCGGTCTCGGGCGGGTTGGCGAAGAGGTGGATCGCCCCGACCCACGTCCCGTTGACCTCGAGCGTCAGGTGACGCGGGGCGGCGAGGGAGAAGGTCACCTGGCGGCCCTGGACGGCGGGCGTGATGCCCGCCGAGGTCGGGAGGATCCGGGCGGACTGGACAGGCTCGCGGCAGGTGACGGCGACGCGGACGCGCCCCTGCATGTCGAACGAAGCGAAGGAGGCGAGCTCGTAGAACTGCGCCGAGTTGGCCTTGTCGTCCATCGCCTTCCACCGCAGCGCG
>CAYUME010000131.1:0-9739 GCA_964445475.1 uncultured Planctomycetia bacterium | reverse complement strand
CGAATCGGAAGGCCCGAGGCTCGGCGTCGAGGGCGGCGTCGTCACCCCCTGCCTCAACCACATCGGACACCGCGACGAGGTCGACGGAAGCCGAGACCCCGCGGGGGAACGGACCCAGAACCTCCTCGCCGCCCACCGCTGGATCCACGTCCTCGCCGCCTGGGACATGACCGCCCCGCTCCCCGAGCTGACCTGGCGCATGTGGGTGAACGGCCGGGAGCGGCCCGCGTCCTCCTGCGCCCTCTATCGCCTCGTCAAGCGGGCCGCGGGCTATCGACTCCCGGCCGAGCCTTTCAGCGGCGACCCGCCCGACAGCCGCCGCACATGGGTCACCGACGATTTCGGCAACCCGAATCCGATCCGCATCGGCGAGCCGTCGCGGCTCGAGCACGCGTCCTGCCCCGTGCCCGAGGGCGAGACGATCGTCTGTCCGCTCGGCCACGACGACTGCACGATGCTCCACCACTATGCCATGAACTTCGTCCCCGACAGCACGGTCGACGAGTTCTATGTCTGGGGGGATCCCGATCTGGGGGTCTCGGAAGGCCTCGAGCGGCTCTGGCGGGTCGGCCGCTATTACCGCGGCGGCGACAGCTGGTACCTCGCCCCGGCCGTCCCGCTTGACGCGGATCGCCCCGATCCCATCCCCCCGCCCGCCGGCACCGCCGGGCTCCCGGAAGGCGCGCCCCTGGAGGCGGCCGTGGAGCCGACCGGCGCTGTCGCGCCCCCCGCACCCGGCAGCGCGACACCGGGACCGGCGGCCGTCGCCCGACCCCGCCTCCTGGCCCTGGCCTGGACGGCGGTCGCGGGGGCATACGACCGGGACCACGATACCCTGCTCCTCTTCGATCACCAGTCGGAGCCGCCCGTGGCGCGCAAGGCGGCGGTCCGCGCCGCCGTGTCGACGGACGGAGGGGAGACCTGGCGGACCCGCAGCGGTGACTCCGCCAGCGACCCGAGAAAGCTGGATGGCGACGCCCTCTGGTCGAGCCCCGGATGGAGCGCCCTCGTCGACGATGCCGGCGCGCCGGTCGAGACGCTCGACCCCCGGCAGGTGCGTATCGCCGTTCAGTTCGACACGGGAACGGACCCGCTCAACAGCATCCTGCTCGAAAGCCTGGTCCTGGACGACCTGACGCTCTTTTTCGAGCCGGGCCGGGTACGGATCCTGGAGCACGTGATCGAATAGTCCGGATCCGAACCGGAACCCGGCGCCGCTCAACCTGCAGCCCGAAGGAACCGCAGCGGATGCTTTACGCGGCATCCGGAATCCCATGGTTCGCAACGCAGAGGGGGGACGCCTCATGAAGCGACGGGCGCGGACGCTGTTCCCGAGGCCGCTTGCGGCGGCGGCGCCGGTCCTGGCCTCGCTGTCGTTCCTGGTCCCGACGCCGCGGTCGGCCGCCGAAGCCGTCCCCGTCACGCCCGATTCCCTCCGGGCCGCGCTGGCGCGACGCCGGCAGGAGAGCCCGCCGCTGGCCGTCGTCCTGCGCGTCGCCCGCGGGGGATCCTCCGGCGAGGAGGAGACGGAGGAGGACCTGATCGCTTACCGCTGGGAGCCGGACGACGCGGCGGGGGCGCCCGCCCCGGCACCGCTCCCGCCGCTGCCGCCGCCTTTGGACGCAATTCTCGCCTCCCTCGACCCCCCCCTCCTTCAGCCGGAAGCGCTCCGGATCCGCGAGCTTCGCTGTCCGCGGGCGGCGGCCGCGCCGCGGCAACGGACCGCCGCCCGCCGGATGCCGATGCCCGAAGGGCATATCGTGGTGGGCCCTCCGTCCCCGCCCCCGCGCCGTCCGCAGCCGAACGAGGTCGACCTCGCGCACCGGGCCATCACCCTGTCGATCGACCACCCGGCGGGCCCGGTGGAAGCCGTGCTCGACGCGTCGACGCTTGTCCTGGAACGCCTGGCGTGGGGCCGCGGAAGCGACCGGATCCTCGTGCTCGTGGAGTCGGTGCGCCCGGCCGGGGACGCAACGCCGGGCCCGGGCATCGCGATGCGGAAGCGCCCTCCCGCCCGGCCGGCGCTGTCCGCGCGGTGCCTCCTTCGGGTCGCCCTGCAGGCGACCGGTGAACCGCGGGGCGCCGCCGTCTTCGTCGAGGGGTTCACCGACGGGATCGCAGACGGGAATGTCGTGGACCTGCGCGTGAGGACCTCGGGCGACGATCTCGAGCTCGGCCCGTGGCGCCGCGAGGCCGGCCGATGGCGATGTGCCGTCCACGACGGCCGCTTCGAGGCGACGATCCAGACCGGGATCGACGAGCTGGTCGCGGGCCGCGTCTCCGTCGCGGCGATCCGGATACCGGGGGAAGAGCCGCTGGTCGACCAGGCGATTCCCGTGCCTGCCGACCTGTGGCGCCGCACGCTGGTCCGCGATCTCCGGTCCGCGCGAGCGCTCCAGGAGAGGGGGGTGACGGGTCGGCCGACCGACGCGCGCCTCCTGGCCGCGCTCGCCCGGACGGAAGCCTGGCCCCTGCTGCCGTCGACGCGGCGCGCGATCGAGAGGCTCCTGCAATCCCGCGCATCGGGATCGGCGGGATCCGACGAAGCCGGGACCGGGAATCCCGCTGGGGATTTCCGGCTCCGGGCGGCCTGCGAGGCTCGATGGGCGATCCTCGAGCGCGCGGCGGCGGCCCCGTGCCCCCTCCCGGAACCGGAGGCCGTTGCGCTCCGACGCGCCCTTGCCGACGCCCCCCCGGCGTCCGAGGCCGATCTCGACGCATCGATCGCGGCGTATATCGAGGCCGCGGCCGCTCCGGCGAATCCCGCGACCAGGCCCGGCCCGCCCGACGACCTGAAACGGCGTCTCCGCGCCTCCTGCCGCTAGCGGCCCGTCCCGCACGCGTTTGACTTCACGCCCGGGGAAGGCTACGATCCCGGTTCGTCCGGAGGTCGGCAGCCATCGCGGAAGGTCGGCCTCCCGTGCCAACACACGACCGCGCGGGACCGTATGGATGTAACCGTCCCCCCTTCATCAGCCAATACGCGAGGCAACGGAACCGGTTCCTTCCTTTAGGGAATGACAACGCCATGACACCGCCCCGCCCGCCGGCCCTCATCCTGGCCCTCGCCGTCTTCGCCTACGCGCCGGCCGCCGCCCCGCTCCCGGCTTCCGCCGAGCCGAAGCCCGAGACCGACGTCACCGTCCAGCCCCGCCCCCTGAAGCTCTGGACCGTCCTCCACGGCCGCCTCGTCCCCGGGACGGAGGAGATCCGGCCCGTCTTCAAGGCGTACGCCGGGAGGCTGACGATCCAGTCGGTCGTCGCCTCCGGGACCGCCGTGAAGGAGGGCGAGACCCTGCTCGCATTCGAACCGGTCCCGGGCGACGACGCCGTCCGGGACGCCGCCCTGGCGACGGAAACCGCCCGACTCGCCGTCGAATCCGCCCGGCTCGGCCTGGCGTCCCTGGAGACCCAGCAGGCCGCGGAACAGACCAAGGCGACGCTCCGCGCCGAGCGCGCCGCGGAGGAGAAGAAGCTCGACGCGGAGCAGCGCTGGCCCCTCGAGCAGAAGGATCACGAGCTGAACGTCCGCCGGCTCGAGGCCTCCATCGACGACCAGGAAAAGGAGCTGGCGGAGCTGGATAAGATGTACAAGGGGAGCGAACTGGCCTCCGACACGAAGGAGATCGTCCTCGAGCGCGCCCGCCGCAATCTGGCCATCACCCGCGACACCCTCGCGCAGACTCGGCAGCGGATCCGGCTTGCCGTCGAGACCGACCACCCCCGCCGCGTCACGGACCTCGCAAACGAGTCGCAGTGGAGCGCGGAGGACCTGAACCAAGCGCGGGGGAGCCAGGCCCTGGCGATGGCGAAGGCCCGGAACGCCCTCGCGCAGGCCGAGCACGGCCTGGTCAAGGCGCAACGCCACGAGGCCGAGATCCGGGAGGACCGGAAGGGGTTTCAACTGACCGCCCCGCGCGCCGGCGTCATCGTCCACGGCAGCGCGCCGGCGCGGTGGAAGGCCGGCCAGGGGACGGCCCCCGCCGGGGACACCCTGCTCCAGGCGGGCGACGACGTCAAGGCCGGCACGGTCCTCCTCACCCTCCTCGAGCCCGGTCCCGGCCTCATCGAGGTCCGCGTCCCGGAGGACCGGCGCCTGCGCGTCGCGAAAGGGACGGCCGCCGAGGCCCACGTCCAGGCCCTCCCCGGGCGCACGATCAAGGCGTCGGTGACGGAGATCGCCGACCTGCCGGACGGCGCGGAGGGCAGCGCGAAGACGTTTGCCGCCCGCCTCGCCCTCGAGGCGCCGCCCGAGGGGCTTCGTCCCGGCCTCTCCGCCTGGGTCGAGGTCGATCTCGGGGAGGTCCCGGACGCGCTGGCCGTGCCCGCCGAATTCGTCTTCAACAAGGGCGGACGGTTCTGCTGCAAGGTCCGCGCCGGCGACCGGGTCGAGGAGCGGCGGATCGTCCTCGGGGAGAGCAACGGGATCGCGCACCAGGTGGTGGAGGGGCTGAAGGCCGGGGACGTGGTGGTGAAACCGTAGGAGGCCCCGGAGCGACGCGACGGATTCCGTCCCCCGGGAGAAGAAGCCCCCCATGACCGCCCGCCCCGCCTGGTGCGCATCCCTTCTGGCCGCGCTCGCCGCCGGCTGCGCGACGCGGGCAACGCTGCCGGCGGAGCGGGCGCGGGAGGAGAACTGCACCGCCGCCGAGCGGGAGGCGGCGATCGGGCGGGGCCTCGCCTTTCTCCTCGCCCACCAGAACGCCGACGGCTCCTGGGGACGGTTCGAATCGGCGCGGCCGGACGAGGTCTACCTCGACGTGCAGTCTTCGCACCGGGCCTACCGCGAGGCGACGACGGCGCTCTGCTGCATGGCCCTGATGCAGGCCAGGACCGGCGCCGCGGCCCCCGGTCACGCCGACGCCCGCCGCGCGGCGCTGGCGCGCGGCCTCCGGCACCTGGCGACGGCCGAGGCGGAGGTGCGCGTCTCCGGGAGCACGTTCTACAACACGTGGGCTCACGCGTACGTGCTGCAGGCCCTTGCGCGGGCCCTCCAGCTGACAGATCCCGACGCCGTCCCGAGGGTCCCGAAAGAGGCGCTCCGCGCCGCTGCGCAGCGCTGGCTCCGGGCCCTCCTCCGCATCCAGAACGCCAACGGCGGGTGGGGATACTACGATTTCGGGTACAACCTGCAGACGCCGACGGGACGGATGGCGACGAGCTTCACGACGGCCACGGGGCTCCTCGCCCTCTGGGAGGCGAAGGGCGCCGGACTCGAGGCGCCGGAGACGCCGATCCGCGCCGCCGTGGAGTGCCTCCGGGGAATGCGGACGGCGGACAAGACGTACCTCTACGGGTGGTACGCCTGGGCGCGGCCGGCGATCGGCTACAACCGCCCGAAGGGGTCGCTCGGCCGGGCCCAGTCGTGCAACCTGGCGCTCCGGCGGTTCACGAAGGACGTGACGGACGCGGACCTGGCGCTCGGCCTCGACCGGATGCTCGAGCACCACCACTTCCTGGAGATCGGCCGGGGCCGGCCGATCCCGCACGAGGCGTGGTACTACACGGCCGGCTATTATTTCTATTACGGGCACTGGCACGCGGCGGAGGTCGTCGCGACGCTGCCGCGGGAGAAGCGGGGGCGGTACTGGCAGGAGCTGGCGGACGTGATGGTCTTCACGCAGAACCCGAGCGGGTCGTGGATGGACTTCCCGTTCTACGGGTACCACGAGCTCTATGGCACGGCGATGGCGCTCATGACCCTCGTCCCGGCGCATGCGGCGATCCCGTGACCGCCCGCAACGCGCCCCCCGTCTTCTGCGTTTTTCCTTGACCGCCCCCGCGCAGGCCCATACTTTATTTTCCGGGGCAGCAAGGCCTGCTGCACGCCGGGAACCCGACCGCCGGGGATCCCGTGAGTCTTACATTCAGGGGACGCCCATGAGACGATTCTTTTTCCTGCTCCCGGCGCTGATGCTCCCCCGCCTCGCGACCGCCATCGAACTGGCCGAGTACGTCATCAACGAGGCCACGACCCTGGTCCAGGGGACGTCGAGCGCGACGTCCTACCTCAACGGGATCGCTTCCCTGAAGCCGGACGAGCAGGCCGACCTGATCAAGCGCTCCGCGACGATCCTCCCGCCCGCGAGGGCCGTGGTGCTGTATCAGCTGGCCACAATCAAGAACGGCCCGGCGGCCGTTGCGCTCACCGCGCTGCTGAATCAGCCCGACGCGCTCACGGGCAAGTACAAGATCCCCCGGAACTTCGACCCGTTCCGGTGGCGCGAGATGGCCTTCGAGGGCCACCTGAGGGAACGTCCCGACCTGCAGACCTTCGCTTCCAGCCTCGTGCTCGCCCACTGGGGCGTCCCCAAGACCTCCGGCGCGCTCGCCCAGCAGGTCCAGATGTTCCGGAAGCCCTGGATCGATGCGTTGACCTCCTCCACCGAAAAGCAGGAGGCCGTCATCGCCATCGCCCTGCTGCACCTGAACAAGATCCACAGCGCCGACAGCCAGCAGACGCTCGAGCAGGCGCTCCGGTTCCAGGAGGATCCGACGGTCCGGGTGCTGTCGGCAAGCTTCGCGGGGATCACCGGCGAAACCCGGTCTGTCCGGGCCCTCCTCGACGCGGTGCGCGTCGAGACCGAGTCCGGCATCCAGAAACGGATCTCCCTGACGCTCTCCTCCCACGGCAACTACACCGAAAAAATGCGGGTCGCGATGGTCCCGGAGCTCCTTCGCATCTCCGAAGACACGCGCCTTCCCGTCCCCAACCGCCAGTGGGCGGATTACACGCTGCTGGGCCTCACGAAACGGGACCGCATACAGGGCCAGCGGGCCTGGGTCGCCGAAAAGGAAAAGGCGCTGGACTTCAAGGTCGAGGGGAACGAGTTCGACGGAACGGCGCAGGGACCGGCGGCCCCCGCCGCCGCGGAGCCGCAGGCGCCCGGCGCGGGGGCGGCCGAGGCCAAGCCGGCGGCCGGGCCGAACCGGGAATCCGAATGCGCGATGTGGCTGTTGCTGGCGAAGAACTTCCTGAACAACAAGAACTACGACAAGGCCGAGGAGCAAGTCAAGCGCATCCTCGAAGCGGCCCCGAACAGCCGGGCGGCCACGGACGCACGGGAGGTGCAGAAGAAGATCGACGCCGGCCGAAAGGGGGCTACGGAGTAGAAGCCAGCCGGGCCGCGTTCCCCCCGCGAGGCCGGGCGCCTCATGCGCCGCCCTCCCCGGACGTTCCGCGCGCGTCCCGCCCGCGTTTTCCGTCACCGCCGCCGCGCGTCAGGGGAGCAGCCCGCCTAGTGCCCCGAATAGACCAGCGGCCGCGTCGCCTTGCTCAGGAAAAGCAGGGCGAAACAGGTGTCGACGAGACGCTGCTCGTCCTTGTCGTAGTTCCGCCCGTCCGGCTCGCACCAGGACCCGTTCTTGGCCTGCTGTTTCATTATGGCGCGGGCCCCCTCGTCGTACCAGTCGTGGTCGCCGAGAGTGTCGGTCCCGACGATCATGCCGGCGCGCTCCAGGGCATAGAGGTAATAATAGAAGTTCCGGTCGGCGCCCGGATTCTTGCTCACGGACCACTTCTCGTTGAGCCACATGACGCCCTTCTTGACCATGAGGTCGCTCTTCCAGTCCCGGTTGATCATCCAGTTGTAGATCGCCACGGCGCCGACGCCGCCGGCGGTGAGGCTCCCGCGGGTCCCCTTCTCGTCCCCCTTGTACCCCCAGCCGCCGTCGTTCTGGCACTGCGCCCACCACCGCATGGCGCTCTCGATGCAGCGGGGGTCGGGGTAGACGCCCGCCTCCGCGCAGGCCCGAAGGCCGAGGGCGGCATACTGCGAGTTGGAGTTGTCCCCCTCGGGCTTCCCGCGATCGGTCTGGCGGACGACCGTCCGCGCCGCCGTGTTCCCCCCCGCGCCGGCGACATAGCCCTCCGGGTAGCGGGTGCCGAAGAGCCGCGCGGAGCGGACCGCCTGCCCCCCGGGCCCCGAGGCGACGGACGCGGGGTCCGCCTTCGGCGGCCCCGGCGAGTCGATCTTCACCTTCTCCCCGTACGACCACTGTCCGTTCTGGCACTGCGTGTTGACGAGGAACTGGGCATACTCCTCCAGCTTCCAGCGGTAGCCGACCTTGTCCATCTCGGACAGGGCCATGGCGGCCAGCGCGACGTGATACGTCTTGGCCGGCGGGGCCTTCACGACCTGCTGGAGCAGCGTCTGGAAGGTCTCGTCCTCCCGGGGAAGCCCGCTGTGCAGGAGGGCGTAGAGGACCAGGGAGTTGCCGGACTGGCTGTGGATCTGGGGCACCGCGGCGCCCTTCAGGAACGCCGCCCCCTTCCGGAGCGCCGCCTCGATCTCCGCCTGGGGGATCGAGGAGGGCTTGGGCTTGAAGGCCGGCTGGGCGGCCGCCGGAACGATCCCGCTGCCGATCCCCAGAGCCAGCCAGACAACGATCCGCCTGGACATGTCCGTTTCCTCGAATGCCGCCGGGCAAGCGATCGGCACCCCCGGTCCGCCCGTCGTTCCAAAGCGTCACCACGCCCCGTCGGCCAGCGCCTCGATCTCCTCCGCGGAGAGCGCCCGGCGGTAGAGGCGGACTTCGTCGAGCATGCCGTGCCAAAAACGGGAGGGTTCCCGTGAGGCCGGCGCGCCGTCGAACGCGGGGGCGCCTCCCACCGTCAGGAGGGTCCGGGACGCGCCGAGCGTCCCGTTGAAGGCCCTGCGCGCGACCTCCCGGCCGTTGCGGTAGAGCCGAACCTCCGTACCGTCGACCGCCACCGCGACGTGCTGCCAGCGGTCCAGCGGGAACGGGGTGTTTTTCCCCTCCGTCACCTGCAGGACGGTGCCATCGCCCCGCCGGAGGGAGGCCCCCAGCACGCCGCCGTTCAAGCCGAACCGGAGCTGGCCGGCTTTCGCCCCCTCTCCGGTCCGGACGATCAGGGCGTTCTTGGGCCGGGCGCGTGCAAAGACCCAGGCGGAACAGCTCAGCTCCCGGCCCTCCACTTCCGCGTAGTCCCGCACCGCCACATAATCGCTCCGCCCGTTCAGCTCGAGCGCGCCCCGGACCCGGCCGCCCCGCGGGCTCCACTCCCCACCCTCGAGCCGGACGTCCCGGCACGCGCCCGACTGGTCGAGCGGCACGTGCCCTGCAACCTCGTCCAGTCGCAGCCAGAGCGCCACACCGTCGGTCGCCAGCGACACGGCCTGCGGCGGGTTTGATGGCGAGAGGACGGCCGCCTGGCCGGACGACACGAGAACGGAATCGCCGTCCGGGCGGCGCGTCGCGCGAACGCGTCCCTCCCAGACCTCGACGCGGGTGGCGGCCTTGTGCAGGGAGAGCGTGAGACGCGTCCCCAGAACCTCGACGTCGGCATGGTCGGTGACGAGAAGGAGGGGCTTCCCGGACGGCTGCGCGGCCGCCAGGACGGTGAGGCGCCCGGCGGCAAGCCGGACCCCCTTGCCGAAGGGCGCGGCACGCAGGTCGGACTGCCGCTCGGGATCCAGGAGTTCCACCGCGGTCCCGGGGCCCAACCGGAGCTCCGTCCCGTCCGCGTAGCGGACGATCGCGTGGCTCGCCCGGCCTTCCGACCGGATCTGCTGGTCCGCCGCAACCGCCAGCCCCTCCCGCGCATCGGTCAGGACACCCCGGTCGAGGATGCGGACGCCGCCCTGAACCCTCACCAGGTGGGCGAGCGCCGAACCGGACCTCCGGTCCGGGGGAGGCGGAACGGCCTCGGGGACGCGCGGCAACACGAGGTGGCCGGGCGGCGGCGGGGGCGTCCCCTCCGCGGGCGGTGGCGCCT
>CAYUME010000130.1:0-9741 GCA_964445475.1 uncultured Planctomycetia bacterium | reverse complement strand
AGGGCGACCTCTGGGACAGCGGCCGGGTCGAGAGCGACGCGACGCAGCACGTCGCCTACGCCGGCAAGCCCCTCGCCTCCGGCCAGGCCTGCTTCTGGAAGGTGAAGGTCTGGGACGGGTCGGGGCGCGCGGCCGCCTGGAGCCCGCCGGCCCGCTGGTCCATGGGGCTCCTCGCCCCGGAAGACTGGACGGCGCAGTGGATCTCCTTCAAGGACGACTCGCCCGTCCACGCCGACCGCAAGACGCTCCATCTCCCGCCCGCACGCCACTACCGGAAGGAGTTCGCGGCCGCGAAGGCCGTCCGGCGCGCCACGGTCCACGCCTCCGCCCTCGGGATCTACGAGCTCGAGGTCAACGGCCGGCGCGCCGGCGACGCCTGGTTCACGCCGGGCTGGGCGGACTACGCGAAGCGCGCCTATTACAACACGTTCGACGTGACGCCGCTCGTCAAGACGGGCGCCAACTGCCTCGGCGCCGTCGTCGCCGACGGCTGGTACGCCGGTTACGTCGGCTACGGCCTCCTCTGCGGCTACGGCCCCCACAAGACCGGCCGCTCCTTCTACGGCAAGACCCCCGCCCTCCTCGTCCAGCTCGCGATCGAGTATGCCGACGGCTCGCGGGAGACCGTCGTCACCGACCCGACCTGGACGGTCACGGGCGACGGCCCGATCCGGGAGGCGGACTTCCTCATGGGCGAGGCCTTCGACGCCCGGCGCGAGATGGCCGGGTGGTCCCGCCCCGGCTTCGACGACGCGGCGTGGCAGCCCGCCGTCCCCGCCGGGGCCAACGGGAACGTCCAGGCCCCCTTCTCCGACCCGTCGGGCCTGCGGTCGATCGAGCTGGGCTTCCGGAAGCCGCCCCGCCTGCAGGCCTACGCCGCACCGCCCATCCGCGTGACGCAGGAGCTGAAGGCCGGACGGATCACCGAGCCGAAGCCGGGCGTCTACCTGTTCGATTTCGGCCAGAACTTCGCCGGGGTCGTCCGGCTCAAGGTCCGGGGGCCCGCGGGGACGGCGGTCACGCTCCGCTACGGCGAGATGCTCCACCCGGACGGGCGGCTGATGACGGAGAACCTCCGCAAGGCGCGCGCGACGGACACCTACACCCTCCGCGGCGACCCCGGCGGCGAGACGTGGACGCCCCGTTTCACCTACCACGGCTTCCAGTTCGTCGAGCTGACGGGCCTGCCCGCGAAGCCCGGCCTCGACGCCGTCACCGGCCTCGTCCTCCACTCGGACACGCCGCTCGCCAGCGCCTTCGAGTGCTCCGACGCGTTGCTCAATCGCCTCTTCCGGAACATCGTCTGGACGCAACGCGCCAACTACGTCGAGATCCCGACCGACTGCCCGCAGCGGGACGAGCGGCTCGGCTGGATGGGCGACGCCCAGATCTACGCCCGCGCCGCCACCTGCAACGCCGACGTGGCCGCCTTCTTCACGAAGTGGCTCGACGACGTCGAGGAGGCGCAGCACCCCTTCGGCGCCTACCCCGACTACTGTCCCTACCCGATGGCGCACGGGAAACCCGGAAAGCCCTACGGCACGGCCTGGATGGACGCCGGGATCATCTGCCCCTGGACGATGTGGCGGGTCTATGCCGACGCGCGCGCCGTCGGGCGCCACTTCGACTCCATGAAGCGGTTCATGGACTTCCGGGCGAAGGCCGGCCCGACGGGCGAGTCCATCGGCAACCCCTGGGGCGACTGGCTCAACGTCAAGGAGCCGACCCCGATCGAGTACGTCGACCTCTGCTACCATGCCCGGACCGCCGGCCTGATGGCGGAGATGGCGGCGGCGGTCGGCAAGCCGGGCGACGCGGCGTCGTACCGCGAGCGGTTCGCGGCCCTGAAGGCGGACTTCACGGCGCGGTACCTCGAGGCGGACGGCCGGCTGAAGGTGGACACGCAGACGGCACACGCGCTCGCCCTCGACTTCGGTCTCTTGCCGGAAGGGCTCGCGCAGGCGACCGCCGACCGGCTGGCGGAGAAGATCGCGAAGAACGGGTTCCGCATGGCGACGGGCTTCCTCGGCACGAAGCCGCTCCTGCCCGTCCTCAGCGCCCACGGCCACCACGACCTCGCCGTCCGCCTCTTCCAGAGCCGCCAGTTCCCGTCGTGGGGCTTCGAGGTCGTCAACGGCGCTACGACGATCTGGGAGCGGTGGGACAGCTACACGAAGGAGGACGGCTTCGGGCGCCACAACGCGGCGATGAACTCCTTCAGCCACTACGCCTTCGGCGCCGTCTGCGAGTGGATGTTCCGCGACCTCGCCGGCATCGACTCGGACGGCCCGGGCTTCCGGAAGCTCCTCATCCGCCCGGGTCCGCCCTCGCCCGGCAGCAACCCGGACCGGAAGCCGATCGACGCGGTAAAGGCGGAGTACCGGTCCCGGCACGGCCGGATCGCGGTGGACTGGCGGCGCGCCGGCGGGCGGTTCGAGCTTCGCGTCGAGATCCCCGCCAACACGACGGCCACCGTCTTCCTGCCCGCTGCGGACGCGGCCTCCGTGACGGAGGGAGGCAAGCCCCTGGCGGAGGCGGACGGCGTGAGACGGCTCCGGATGGAGGGCGGCCGCGCGGTGCTCGAGACGGGCTCGGGCCGCTACGCGTTCGCCGCAAAGGTTGACGCGGGGGGGGACTAGCGGCTATAGGTCATATACAATCCGAACGATCTCTCCCCCTCGCGAAAGCGCGAAAGCGGATAGAGGAGGAGGCCGGGAAGGAAACCGCCGAGCCCCCTCCGCAGGAAGAGGCAAAGAAGGGAACGACGGGCCCGCCCGACGAGGCTCCCGCGGCGCCCGCGCCGGTCCCGACCCCGTCAGGAGACGCGCGATGACCGCCCCCGTCCCGCCCGCCGACCCCCTCGCCGCCGCCGCACAGTTCGCCGGCGTCCCCGCCGCGCGCCGCCATATCTTCCTCTGCTGCGACCAGACGGAACCGCACTGCTGCGACAAGCCGCGGGGGCTGGCGGCGTGGGAGTTCCTCAAGAAGCGGCTCAAGGAGCTGAACCTCAGCGAGCAGGGGGGCGTGCTGCGGACGAAGGCGAACTGCCTGCGCATCTGCCAGGGAGGGCCGATCGCCGTCGTCTACCCCGAGGGCGCCTGGTACCGCGCCTGCGACCCGCCCGCGCTCGAACGGATCATCCGGGAGCACCTGGTCGGCGGGCGCGTGGTGCAGGACCTGCTGATCGCGGAGCGCCGGCTGGAGGGATGAGCCGAGGATTCCGGCCTCCGGGCCCGGCTCCGCCACCCCGCAGGGCCCGGGACGCCGGACCCGGGCCTTATTTTCCCGGCGTGAACCCCGGGATCTCGAAGCACGCGGCCTCCGACGTACTGCGGACGTAGATCCGCCCGTCGGCGACGACCGCCATGTTCCAGCACTTCCCGCCGAGGGCCTGGACGCGGCCCTTCTCGACATACTTCTCCGGCGTCGCCTCGACGAGGATGACGCTGCCGTTCGACTGCACCAGGACGTGGCCGTCCACGAGGATCGTCGCCCCGCCCGAGCTGTAGTCGCCCTGCGACCACTTCACCTTGCCCGTCGCCAGCTCCACGCACGTGAGCTGGGCGTCGTTGAACTGCTTGAAGCCGCAGATCCCGTAGAGGTGCCCGTCGCGATAGACGGGCGTCGTCCAGTGGTTGGCCAGCGCGTTGCCCTTCTTCCGCCAGAGCTCGGTGACCCCGCCCCGCCCGACCCGCGCCGCCCCGGAGCCGACGTCGTAGCCGGCGGAGCAGTAGGCGATGTCGCCGCCGACGACGGGGGTGGAGGCGGTGGAGACGTTGAAGCCGAACTTGTAGTGCCACAGCGGGACGCCGTTGGCGGCGCCGAAGGCGAAGAGACCCTCCTTGGCGAAGAAGACCACCTGCCGGACGCCGCCGAGGGTGGCGACGCAGGGAGAGGCGTGCGTGAGCTTCGCGTCCCCGGCGCCCCACGCGGGCCGGCCGGTCTTCTTGTGGATCGCGAGAAAGGACTTCCCCTTGCCGCCGCCGTGGACGAAGAGGAAGTTCCCGTCGAGGACGGGCGAGGCGGCGCCGCCCCACTGGCTGATCCCCGACGTCTTCAACTGTTCGTCCCCGCCCATCGCCTTGGGCAGGTCGAGCGCCCAGACCTCCTTCCCCGTCGCCGCGTCGAGGCAGACGAGTCGGAGGTAGGTGCCGAGGCAGAAGACGCTCCCCCCGTCGACGGCGGGGGTGGAGCGGGGCCCGTTGCCGCCCTGCTTCTCGAAGATCGTCCGGTCGACCGGCGTCGCCCAGAGCTCCTTGCCGGTGGCGGCGTCGAGGCAGACGCACCACTCCTTCTTCTCGCGCTCGGCCAGGGCGAACGCCTTCCCCCCGCTGACGGCGAGGACGCCGAAGCCCTCGCCCATCGGGACCTTCCAGAGCGGTTTCGGGGGCGACTGGGCCCAGGCAGCGGCCAGTCCCGTCTCCGGGGAAGATCCGTCGCCGTTCGGGCCGCGGAACTGGGGCCAGTCGGCGGCGAAGACCGGGACGGCGGCCAGCAGGACGGCCGGCAGAACGGGGGCCGCGGGTATGCGGCGGACGTCGCGGCTGCGCATGGAAGCGGTCTCCGAAGAGGGCTCTCTATCCTATGTCCGGCGCGGAGAATTGGGACAAAAAACGCGGGCGGGGGCGCGGGCGGCCGGACGGCCCCGCCTGGCGCTTGCAAAAGAGGATCACACGTGATAGCATCGTGCTGCATCACCAATGGGGTCGGCGGGAGCCTCTCCAGCATGGCGACAGGCGAAGTCCATTCCCCTTCGGGGGACGCCCGGCAGCAGAAGCGCCTCGTGCGGACGCTCCGGTTCCTCCTGCTGATGGCCGTCCTCGGGGCGGCCTACCCGGCAGCGGCGCGGGGCGATCTGTCGTGGCGGTTCTGGGTCGCCGCGGGACTCTATTTCATCTCCAATATCGCCTATCATTTCGAGACGGCGGACGTCTTCCGGAAGCTCCGACTCTCCGCCACCCTCTTCCTCTTCGACGCGGGCCTGCTGGCCTACATGCTCTACGAGCTGCGGGAGCCGTCGATCGCCTTCTACATCATGCTCGCCCTGGCGCTCCTGATCGCGGCGGTCGCACGGAGCGCCGGGGGGGCGCTGGCGGGGACGCTCGCCGTGGGGGCGCTCTACACCTTCCTGACCCAGGCCGGTCTCACCGGCGTGGCGCTCTTCTCGATCGACTTCCTGACGCGCCTGGCCCTCCTCTTCGTCCTCTCCCTCTTCGTCGCCCACTTCGCCGGGGCGGCGGACCGCGTCCGCCGGGCGGCCGAGCTGCGGCTGGAGGTGGAGCAGGCCCAGCGCGAGGTGCTCGAGCGGCTCGTGGAGGAGCGGACGTCCGCGTTGCGCGGAGCCGTCGAGCGCCTCCAGGCGGC
The DNA here is from genome assembly GCA_964445475.1 of uncultured Planctomycetia bacterium. Classification (GTDB taxonomy): domain Bacteria; phylum Planctomycetota; class MHYJ01; order CAYUME01; family CAYUME01; genus CAYUME01. The sequence goes on along the minus strand of CAYUME010000130.1, from coordinate 4,377 downwards.
CGAGGCCGTCATCCGCCGCTCGCGGGAGGAGCTGATCGCCCGGCTCGTCACCGCCGCGGAGTTCCGCGACGACGAGACCGCCCAGCACATCCAGCGGATGAGCGCCTACTGCGAGCTGATCGCCCGCAAGAAGGGCCTCCCGGCCGACCGCTGCGAGCTCCTCCGCGTCGCCAGCCTCATGCACGACATCGGCAAGATCGGCATCCCGGACGGCATCCTCCTCAAGCCCGGCAAGCTCGAGCCGTGGGAATACGACGTCATGAAGCGGCACGCCGAGATCGGGTTCCGCATCCTCTCCGGCTCCGACGCGGAGCTGCTCGTGACCGCCGCCGCCATCGCCCACACCCATCATGAGCGGCCGGACGGCCGCGGCTATCCCCGGGGGCTGTCCGGCGACGCGATTCCGGTCGAGGGCCGGATCGTCGCGGTGGCCGACGTCTTCGACGCCCTCACGAGCCGCCGGGTCTACAAGGACGCCTACCCCCTCGACCGGTCGGTCGGGATCCTGAAGGAGGGGGCGGGGACGCAGTTCGACTCGGAGCTCGTGGAGCTCTTCGCGTCGTCGCTCGACGAGGTGGAGGCGATCCGGTCGCGCTACGCCGACCGCGCGGACACGTCGTCGGCGCGGCTCAAGGCGGTGCTCAAGGACGCGGCAACGCGGAAGATCTCGTAACGCTATCGCTCCCTCTCCTCCTCCGCCTTCAGCCGCAGCACGTGATCGCGCAGCTCCCGCTGGAGCGCCTCGAGATCCCCGAAGACCGCCTCGAACACGTCGACCCCGCCGATCCCCTTCAGCTCCGCCCTCACGTAGTCCGCAGCCGCCCGTTTCCGGTCCGGCGTGGTGCTCAGCAGGACGTGCCAGAGCGCCCAGGCCTCGGCGTAGAGCCGCTGGGCGCGGCGGGTCTGCGCCTCCGGGTCGAGCGACGGGCCCTTCATCTGCCGCCAGAAATCGTCCACGGTCAGCCGCAGGAACGTCCCGAGCGGCGTCGGGCCGCCGGCCTCGACCGCCTCGGCCGCGGCCGGGAGCCGGTAGCGGTTGACCACGTGGAAGACGATCCCGCCCGTCTCGTCCCGCGCGAAGGCCTCGTAGTAGCAGGCGAGCCCCTCGAGGAACCAGAAGGCCTCCGGCCCGCGGCCGTCCTGGGCGAAGTGGTGGACGATCTGGTGCGTCCCTTCGTGGAACAGGACCTGCGTGTCGCCCCGCGGGCCGGGATAGAGGATGAGACGGCGCCGGGCGTACTCGTAGTGCCCGCCGACCGACTCCGGCATGGCCTGCCCCTGCGCCCGCACCACGTACCGGTCGTAGGCCTCGCGCGAGCCGAGAACGACAACGGGCAGGACGCGCCCGGACGAGCGGAGGTCGAACGTCCCCGGGAAGTCCTTCTGCAGCGTCGCGTGGAGGCGCTCGAGCTGCTCGGCGTAGGAGTCGAGGAGGACGTCTACCGCGAACCGGGGGTCCTTCTCGAGGGCGATCAGATAGGGATGCTTCGCCCGGTAGGCGAACCCGGACTGGAACTCGACCGGCAGGGCGCGCGTGAGGGCCTCGGCCTCGCGGGCCCAGGCGAGGACCGGGTCGGCGGACGCGTCCGGCGTGCCGGGCGCCTCGGACCCTTTCGGGTCGGCGGCCGGCTCCCCTTCCCGGCGCGGCTCCCCCCCGGACCCGTCCCCCGGCCGGGCGGGAAGCGGGGCCGGCCCGTCCCGGCCGCGGGAGCCCCGCCGGGGAAAGGAGAGAACGGCAACGACCAGGACGGCGACGACGGCGCCGGCGACACAGGCGGCGGTCCGGGCCCGGCGCGCGGCGGCCATCCGGGCCGCGCCCGCGGGATCGGGGGACGCGGTGAAGACGCCCCCGCACGCGCCGCACGTGAGGCGAACCGGCCCGCGCTCGAGCCGGCTCGTGTGCCGCGCCGAGAGGTTCCGCGCCGCGTCGTACTCGGCACCGCAGTGGGGGCAGGAGACGAGGTTACCCATGCCGGACCCCGCGGTCGGTCGTCGTGAAAAATCCACACCGCCACGCTTCGAGGATCATAACACAAGGTGGGGGACACGAGAGAGAAAACCGGGAATCGTACAACCATGGCGCAAAAAGGAACGGGCGCTGGCCATGAGGGGGAGGAGTGGGGGCAACGACGGCAGCAGAGAATTATTGCCCTCGGAGTGGAAATGGCCGGACCACGATTTCCCGCAGTCTTCACCATATTGTAACCTGATGCCGCCGTCGAGGATCGATAAGGGAGAGTCCGGCTCGGATACGATCTACCGGGGGGCGCCCGCTGCGCACTCGGATTGCTGCACACCACAAAGAGAAACAGCCACATGGAAAAACCGGCGAAAAGAAAAGGCCCCCCCCCCTACACCTATCGGGGCTGCCCCCTGACCAACAACCACTCGCCCTGGTGCTTCCGCCTGTGCGTGCCGGATGCCGAGAGCAAGGGCCGCTGCGGCCGGATCGCCCCCCACACCCTCAAGGGCAACACCCAGCTGGCCATCGAGGCCCAAAACAAGAGGAAACTCCAGTAGGGTAGCCCGCTCCGCCGGGCGATCGCGGTTTGCGGGGCGGGTCCCGTCTGGATTGAGGCTCCTTCCATGAGGAGGGGGCGGCAATACCCCGGATCGCGGGGTGCGCCTTCCCGTCTCGGCCAGACGACCCGCCGGCCCCGTTACCGCCCCGCCGGCGAGGCGACCATCAGGGACTCGATCGTCTCCTGCACCCGGGCCTCGACGCCCGGGGCGAACTCGACCAGGACGTGGTCCTTGTCCGGCTCGGCCCGCCATTGGTTGGTGCCGTTCTCGAAGAGGTGGTTGTACCCGCCGGTGCGGAGCCGCCAGAACGGGGCATCGGGACGGACGGCGAAGAGCAGCGCGACCTGGTCCCAGCTCGGCCGGGTCGGCTTCCCGCCGAGATAGAGCTCGTAGACGCGCCGGACGGGGTTGGCGGCGGGGAGATCGCGGAGCCCCTTCCCGGTCAGGATCTCCTCGCCGAGCCCCGAGAACCAGATCGTCCCCGGCCAGTCGCGGACCGCGGCGACGGTCGCCTGCGGGTCGGTCTTGAAGTTGCCGTAGACCTTCGGGTCCAGGTGCTCCGGGTACCGGCCGCCCATGCAGACCCAGCGCGCGACCTTGCGGCGGACGAGGTCCGGGCCCGCAAGCGGGCTGTGCGCGTCCGGGCCGGTCTCGAGCAGGTCGCGGAGGTTGGTCACGTCGCCCACCGTGACCACCACGACGCTCGCGTCGGGCTCGGCGGCCAGGACTTTCCGGTAGACGTCGGTCGCGGCGGGGGCGTCTTCGTAGGATTTCAGCGTCCCGGGGAATTCCTTCGCGATCGCCTGGGCGTACCGGGAGCCGATCTTCGACCCGGTGTCCCGCCCGCGGGGGACGCCGATCGGCAGGTCCGGCCGGCCGTAGTAGCGGTTGATCGCCTCGACGCACGGGGCGGACCACCGGTGGCGGGCGCTGACGACGGTCGCCAGGATCCGGACCTCGCCGGCGTCGGCCAGGGCGTGGAGCATCGCCATCGCCCCGGCGTCGTCGCAGTCCGAGTCCATGTCCGTGTCGAAAAGGACCGGGACGGGGGCGGGGGCGGCCTCGGCGGGGGACGGCCCGGCGGCAGCAAGGAGCGGAAGCAGGGCGAGCCGGGCCAGGCGGCGGGCGGCAGACGCCATGGATCGCCCTCCTCGAGACACAAGCCATCCCCCGGCCATCTCCCGGTCGGCCTGTGTCCTCATTTCTCGCAGACGGACCGGACCTCGTTGAGGTCGGTGAGCCCCAGGAGGACCTTCTGGATGCCGTCCTGCATGAGGGTGACCATGCCGCCGCGGACGGCGGCGTCGCGGACCTGGGTGACGATGGTCTTCTTGTAGATCATGCTGCGCAGCTCGGCGTTCATCGCCATCAGCTCGTGGACGCCGAGGCGGCCGCGGTAGCCGGCGTTGTGGCAGGCGGGGCAGCCCTTGGTGCGGAAGAGCTCGACGGGCCGGGCGGGGAGTCCGTGGGCGGCCCACGGCGTCGCGCCGCCGTACGCCTCCACCAGCGCCGCCCACTCGTCCGCGTCCGGCATCGCCCGTTCCTTGCACTCCTTGCAGAGCCGCCGGCAGAGGCGCTGGGCGAGCACGCCGAGGAGCGAGTCGCCGAACGAGAAGGGGTCGATCCCCATGTCGAGGAGGCGCGTCACGGTCTCGGGGGCGTTGTTCGTGTGCAGCGTCGAGAAGACGAGGTGGCCGGTGAGCGAGGCCTCGATGCCGGCCTGGGTGGTCTCGAGGTCGCGCATCTCGCCGACCATGATGATGTCGGGGTCGGCGCGCAGGAAGGCCCGGAGCGCCCGTTCGAAGGTGAGGCCGATCTTCGAGGCCATCTGCATCTGCCGGAGGCGGTACTGCG
>CAYUME010000129.1:0-9778 GCA_964445475.1 uncultured Planctomycetia bacterium | reverse complement strand
GCTTTTCGCCGTCGTCCAGTCCCCACGAGCCGTTGGGGGACTGCTTGCTGGCCAGGTACTTCAGGGCGCCGCGGATGACCGTCTCCGTCCCCTCGTCGACAGCAACGACCTCCTGACCGAGCCCCGCTCCCGAGGGCTCCCCGGCCCTTGAGACGGGGAGGGGGAGAAGGGGCACGACCAGCAGCCCGGTCATGAGCGCGCGCCCGGCGGTCTTGTTCATGGTCTGGGTCATCGTCACCCGTGTTGCCTCATCCGAACCTCCGGGCGGCCGTCCGCAGCCGGCGCCGGCTCACTCCTTCCGGTTTTCCTGGTCCGAGAGGTTCTTCATGTACTGCTCGACCATCGTCCCGTACTCCTCGGGGTACTTCTCGCCCTGGGACTGGTGGATGGCGTCCCGGTCGCGGGAGGGGAGTCCGACATAGGTGGCCGACCCCTCCCGGCCACGACGGTTCCCGTCGTTCGTGACATTGGACTCGTTGCCCTGGCGCTGGCCGGTCCCGCCCTTGGCGCTGTTCTCGTTGGCCTTCCCCGGTCCCTGCGCCTGGCCCTGACCCGGCTGCTGCCCCTGGCCCTGCTGCCCCTGTTCCCCCTGGCCTGCCTCGGGAGAGGAACTCATGCCGGCCTGGGCCAGGGAGAGGGCCGCCTGGGCCTGAGCGAGTGCCTGCTGGGCCTCGGAGGCGCTCTGCTGCGCCGAAGCGGCATCCTGCGAAGCCGCCTCCGCCGCACCGTCGGACAAGGCCTCCTGGGCCTTCTGGGCCGCGTCCTGGGCCGCCTGCGGCAGCGCACCGGCGGGGTCGGACGCCACCTGACCCGCCAGCTGGCCCGCCTCCTGCATGGCCTGGGAGGCCTGCTGCATGCCGGACGGCGTCGACTGCGACATCTGGTCCATCGCCTGGCTCAGGGCCTTCTGCGCCTGCGCCAGCATCGAGGCGGCCTGCGCCAGGGCCGACGACGTGTCAGGGGACTGGCCAAGCATCTGCTGCAGATCCTCGATCTTCGTATCGAGGGCCGACTGGGCCTTGAAGAGGTCCTCGAGCGCCGCGCGTTCCGAAGGCAGGGCCTCCTTCGGATTGGATTGCTGGAGCTGCGCCTGCGCGTTGTTCATGTCCTTCTGCGCATCGCCCACGTTCTGGGCCGCATCCGGCGCCATGCCGGACAGCTGCTGCTGGACGTCCTGGGCTTGCTGAGACACATCCCCCTGCTGACGCGCCAGCGCGCTGGGATCCTTTTGTCCGGACTGCTCCTGGCCGGCAGGCTGCTGCGCGGACTGTTCCTGGCCGGCAGGCTGTTGCGCGGACTGCTCCTGGCCGGCAGGCTGCTGCGCGGACTGCTCCTGGCCGGCAGGCTGCTGCGCGGACTGCTCCTGGCCGGCAGGCTGCTGCGCCGCCTTCTGTTGCGCGGCCGATTGGGCGGCCGCCATGGCCGTCTGCTGTTCGACCTTCTGTTCTCCCTGGATCAGGCGGGAGAGGTCCTCGCGCGCCTTCTCGAGGGCGGCCAGAGTCTGCTGGGCTTGTTCCATCTGGTCGATCCGCTGTCCCAGCTGCTGGCTTGCCAGGTTCAGGGCATCGACCGCCGCCTTCTGGGCGTCGGCGGGATTCTGCGCGTTCTTCTGGTCCAGCGCCTGTTCGGCCTTGTCCATCTGCTGGGCGGCCTCCCCGATGCTCTGGGCGGCATCCGGCGCCAAGGGGGCGGCCTGTTGCTGGAGGTCCTGCGCCTTCTCCTCCAGGGCGGCCTCCTTGGGCGCGGAGGCCTGGAGATCCTCCTTTTTCTTGGCTGCCGCCGTCTCCTCCTTGAGCTGCTCCTGCTGGCGGGCCAGGTCCTCGACTTTTTTCTGGAGATCCTTGAGGGCCGTGATCGGGTCGTTCGCGCCCTTCTCGGCCTGCTCCGCCTTCGCCAGGTCTTCCTGGAGCGCCGTCCGGGCCTGCTGGAGGTTCTCCAAGGCCTTCACTTCGCTCTTCTGGGCCTCCTTCCGGTTGCGGTCGGCGAGTCGCGCGCGCGCGTCCTGCATGTCGTCCGTCGCCTCCTTCAGCTCGGCGGCGGGCTGCGGCGCGAGGTTCTGGAGGTCCTCGCGCAGCAGGTCCGTCTTGTCGACAAGGTCCGCCTGCTGCTCCTCGATCTGCTCCACCTGCTCGCGCTCGTCGCGTTTGGGCTTGTTCTCCGTCTCCTTGATAATCTCCGTCTCCTGCGCGATGGCCTTGTCGAGGGTGCGGAGGGCCTGGCGGAGCGCGTCGACACGATCGCGGGGGGGCGCGACGAGCCGCGAGAGGCGGCGCAGCTCGTCACGGGCGTTCTTCTCGTTGCCAGCCGCCCGGAACAGGTTGCCCGACGCGAGGTCCTCGACGGCGGAGGCCAGCGACGGCTCCAGCTGGGCCTCTTTCGCCTTCTGGAGCGCCGTCTTGAGGCGGTCGGCCGTCATCGCGTCGGCCTCCTTCGCGATCTCGTCGAGGCGCGACACGACCAGCCGCGTCTCCTCCTTCAGGGACTGCTCCTCGATCTGCTGGACCTGGTGCGACGCCTTCTGCCCCTCGTTGTAATCCTGGGGGCGCCGGTTGTCGGTCTCCTTGGCGAGCCGGACGGTGGACTTCATGTTCCCGTCCTGCCGTGCGGCCAGCTGCTCGAGCCGGAGGGAGAGCTCGTAGAGCGCGACGCGCCGCTGGTATTCCAGGAGAACCTGGCGCAGCTGGACGACAATGGTCTTCTGTCCGGAGAAGGCGTCGACGACGCTCTTGCGTGAAGCGCGCGGATCCGACGCGCTGCGGGCCTCCTGGAGCAGGGAGATGACGAGGTGCATCTCCTTGTCGGTCAGGCCGCCGAGCACCGACTGGATGGCCTTGAGGATCTGGACATCGTCGCCCCCGATCCCGTTCCGCTCGAACTCGTTGACGAGGAACCCGAGCATCTCCGCCACCTTGCCGGTCTGCGTGCGGATCACCTGCTGGCGGACCTCGCTCTGGCGTATGCGATCGGCGCGGGCCGGAACGGTCTCGGCCCCCGCGAGGAGGGCGGCCGCGGCGGCCGTCACGGCGATCGCGGTCGCAGCCAGGAACCGGGGGAGCGCGCGCATGGCCTTCCTCCTCAAATGCCGGGCCGGGAACGGACCGGTCTTCCCCTAGCATACGCCGACGCCCCGTCGAAATCACGTCCCCCCGGAATCCGCCGGGGACGACGAGGGCGTCCTAGGGGCCCTTCTTCTCCAGGATCAGCTCGCCGAGGTTCTCGCTCAGCTTCTCCTGCTCGACGGTGACGTCCGTGAGCGTCCCGAGATACTCGCTCAGCCGGCTCATCAGGTCGGCCCGCTTCTCGTTCTCGCTGACCACCTTGGCCAGGTAGTGGTCGCTGGTGCTGACGCCGGGGCCGGTCACGTCGTTGTTGTCCTGCACCTCCAGCCAGTACTCGATCGTGCTCCCCTCGGGGGGGGGAGGCTGGAGGGCTGCCAGGCGCCACTCGAAGCGGCGCCGGAGCGCGCGGGGCGTCTCGCCGCCGAGATCCAGCTCCAGGGCCTTTTCCGCGTTGTTCTCCACCTTGTCGATGCGGTACCGGAGCCGCACCGTCCCGATCGCGTAGTCGTCGCTGGCCTCGAAGCCGACGATCATCCGCGCCTGGGACGTCACCAGCTCCTCCTTCCGGTCCGGGTAGGTGACCCGGATGGCAGGCACGCGGTCAGGAACGATGTCGATCCGGTAGACGGCCGGATTCCGCGACTCGAGGCCGTCCCGGTCGAGGAAATGGATCGAGAAGCCGGTCAGGCCCCCGGCCGGGATCGGGATCTCCGCGAAAGACTCCTTCGGCTTCGCCGTGTCGACGCGGAGCGGGAGATCCCGGTCCGCGTCGCCGGTAAGCCGGACGAGCCCGCTCCGGACCTCCTTGTTGGCGGTCGGCTTGACGCGCAGGCGGCTGCCCGCCAGCAGCATCAAATCGCCCGGCGAGCGCCGGACGGCCTCGAGCCGCGTGTAGGCCGGGTAGACCTGCTGGCACTCAAGGAAGGCCACGGCCGGGCGCGGCACGGCGCGGACGTGGTGCTCCCCGCTCCGCCCGTCGTTCAGGTAGATCGTGTAATGGAAGGAGTCCTGCACGTTCTCAATGACCCGGACAAAGCGGGCGGTGTCGCCCGCTACAGGATCGATGGCGAATTCCTGCAACCGGCCGGACACGTCGAAGCTCAGTCGGACCGTCCCGGTCGAGGGGATGATCCCGCGGGCGACGGCCTCGAGCTTCACCGTGTCGCCCAGGGCCACCAGCACGTCCCCGGAGACGCAGGTCACGCGCGTCTTCCGCGGCACAGGCGTGGAGGAGAGGAAGACGCGCTTCAGGAGATCGACGCTCGACTCGCCGCCCCAGACGAACGCGCCGATCCCCGCGGCCAGGAGGAGGGCGGCCGGCCCCGCCACGCGCCCGAGCCGGTTGAGCCGCACCACCCGGCTGAAGTCGATGGGATCGGCCATGGTCTCCGTCTCGGAGACCACCGCCCGGACGAGCGAGACGGACGGCCCCGCCGGCACCGCCCGCGGACGCGTCAGCTGGACGGACGCGATCAGCCGGCTCCGAAAGGCCGGGTGGGCGCGCTCCACCAGCAGGGCCGCGTCGTCCTCGTCGGGGCCGTACAGCACCGGCGCCGTGATCCGGTACCAGACGAGGCAACCGACCACCGCGAGGTGGACGAGCAGCAGCAGCGCGCGGACGCCGACCGGGAGGTCCAGCGCCCAGTCCAGCAGCATGCCGCCGGCAAGCAGGACGACCCCGGCGGCCACCAGCTCCGCCAGGCCGGTCCCGACACGGACCGCCGCCAGCTTCCGGCGGAGCGCGGCCAGCTTGCCGCCCAGCCGGGCGCTGGGGACGACGACGGGAGCGGTCTCGACGGCCTGCACAAGTGCCATGGGGCGTTCCACGCTCAAGGTTCCGGATTCCGGACGGCTCTCCGCGCCGGGACGGCGGCGCGCCGATCACTTCAACTGGTACCGCTTCCTCAGCAGCCATTCCGCCGTGACGACGGCGATGAGCATGAAGAAATAGAACGGGGACGACCAGAGGGGCGGCTCGATCTTCGACTGGACCCGCTCGACCTTTTTCCCGATCGCGTCCGGCAGCTTGAAGAGGGTCTCCTCCCGGTAATACGCGCCGCCGCTGGCCTCCGCCATCTGACGGAGCAGGTTCTCGTTCATCGCCGTGTCGCCCAGCTCGAGCCGGGGCTCGGCCACCGAGAAGTCAAGCCGGGCCTGCGCATCCCGCTCGACGCGGAAGACGTAGGCGCCCGGGGCAGGCGCCACGAACTCCCCGCGGTACATTCCCGGCTGGCCGGGCAGCGGCCGGAGGGAGACCTCCCGGTCCAGCGCGGACCCCCCCGGCTCCGATCCGATCGAATAGCTCCCCCGCAGGACCGGCTCCACCACCGGATCGTAGCTCTCGTTGTACAGGCGCGCGAAGATGGCGACGCGGTCCCCGGCCGAATACGTCCTCCGGTCGGCGCTCAGCTGCGTCCGCTTCGACAGCCCCAGGAGGTGGGGGAGGGCCAGGCGCTGCGTGATCTGGCTCCAGAAGTAGGTGTAATAGCGGTCGCCCACGTTCCGGCGCCAGCGCCAGGTGTTGTCCGTTCCGACAAACAGGACCTGGCCGAGACCGTACTGCTGGAGGGCCACGACGGGCATCTTGCCGAACCGGGAGGCCTTGCCGGGATCCGGGTCAACGACGAGGACCTCGGCGGCCGGCTTGGACCGCGCCACGCGGCAGACCCAGTAGAGCGGCGGAAGCCCGCCCCACCGGGCGAGGCTCTCCTGGTCCTTGTCGCTCAGGCGGAGCATGCTGCTCGTCTTGCCCGCCGGCGTGAGCTCGAGGTGCACCGGCTGGGTCGCCGCGTCCTCCTTCGGGGCCGTCTCGAAGAGCTGCGCATCGAACTCGACAGGCAGCATCCGCTCCAGGACCGTCTTCCGCCAGGCGGCCGGCCCGACACGGCGGCCCGCGATCATCACGAACGCGCCTCCGAACTTGGAGACGAACTCCCCGAGCGCCTCCACCTGCTCCGGCTGGAGCTGCTTCGGGTCGACGTCTCCGAAGTAGACCAGGTCGAAGGCGAAAAGCTCCTCCTTCTTCTCCGGGAAGGCCTTCAGGTAGGGCGAGTCCGGCGACTTGCTCAGGCCCGGGTCCGCGTCGAAGAGGACGCACTTCAGCTCGACCCGGCGGTCCCGGAGCAGCATGGCCTGGAGGTACTTGAACTCCCAGCGCGGGCTCTGCTCCACGAGAAGGACCTTGATCTTGCCGTCGACGACGCGGAGGCGCTGGGAGACGGCGTTGTTGTCCTTGACCACTTCGTCGTCGCGCGGGTCGATGGAGGCCTTCAGCTCGAACTCCCCCGTCTGCTCCGGCGTGAACTTGAGGTTCAGGACCTGCTCCCCGTCCTGCGCGAAGCGGAGCTCCTTCTCGTCGACCACCTTGTCGTTCAGCTTCAGGACCAGCTTCGCGGACTGGCCGGCTATGCCCTGGCCCCGCACGCGGACGACGACGGGGACCTCGTCCTTGACGAAGGCGACCTCCTGGGCGAACAGGTTGCCGACGATGAGATCGCGGGGGGAGGCGATGCCGACGCCGTAGACATAGAGGGGGACGCCCTCCTGCTTCGCGAGCGCGGCCGCGTCCAGCGGCTGGCCCCCGCTGTTGCTGGCGCCGTCGGTCACGAGCCAGACGCCGGCGAGCGGTTGACCGCGCTTCCGGCCGAGGATCTCCCGGACCGCGTCACCGAGGGGAGTCTGGGGGCTCTCGGCCTTCAAGCGGTCGATCCACGCCCCCGGCGGTTCGGCGGGGACGGGCGCAGGCGCGGCCGGCGGCTTTCCCGCCGGCGACGCCGCCGAGGCGGCCGCCTCCGGCTTCGCCGTGGCCAGCTCCTTCAGGTCCCGGCCGAAGGAGAACGGGACGAGGTCGTACTCCCGGCCGAGCCGGCCGGTCAGGTCGAGCCGCTCGTTCTTGAGGACGGCCTTCACGAGGTCGAGACGGGAGACCGGGTCTCCCACCCCGGGCCGGCCCCGGTCGAAAGGCTGGTCGAGCCCCTTGCCCGGATCGAGGAGGTTCCGCCCCAAGGCGGAGCGCTTCACGTCCGCCTCCTCCGTCCTCGGGTCCTTGATCTGCATGCTCGCGCTCCCGTCGAGCAGGATGACGAGCATCCGCCTCACGCTCCCTTCGACCGTGAAGGCCAGAACGGGGCGAAGCAGCAGGACGACGAGGAGGAAGAGGAAGGCCGTCCGGAGGGCGGCCAGCTGGGCCTTGTGGGAGAGCGTGAGGTGCGGGGCGGTCCGCCAGTACATCCACCCCACGACGGCGGCCAGCCCCAGGGCGATCAACACGACCCATCCGGCGCCGATGCCGCTGCTGAAGGCGAGCTTCACTTCCGTGATGCTCGCGGCATCGTCCACCCGCACGCCGAACAGATTCATCAGGAGATCGAGCACCCGGACATCCTCAACAGGAGGATCTCAAAACGGCGGTCCGCGGGGCGACGCGGGCCCCGCGGATCGTCATTTTGACTGGCTGAACCAGTGGGCCAGCCACGTCTCCGCCGCGGCGAGAAGCAGGGCCAGGATGGCCAGCGGCTTCCAGTATTCCGTCCCGACCCGCTCCTTCTGGATCGCCCCCTCGAGGGCCGCACCGGGCGACCAGGCGATCACGTTCGCCACCGTCCCCAGCTCCGTCTCCCGGGCGGCGGCGATCTCCTCCAGGGAGGACTCCTGCGGGTCGGGCTGGGCGGCGAACCGGATCGTGACGGGGGGATCGCCCGACACCGTCGCCTCGTAGGCGCCGCTCCGGTCGGTCTCCTCGTACTGGAGGATCGGCCAGCCGCCCGGCGTCAGCTCCACCCGGCGGGAATCGCGCGGGGCGTCGTCCTTCAACCCGGGCTTCAGGATGAGCGCGTCCCGCTGGGAGAGCTCCGCCGGAGCCCGGAAGACGAACTTCTGGCCGACGCGAACGTTCAAGCCCTCGTCCTGGCGCTGCACCAGGGCGCCGATCGAGCGGTGGACGAGCGGGACGTAGGCGGGACGCACCGGCAGGTCGTTCCAGGCGCTGTCCGCGGTGCTGCAGAACAGGATCACCCGGCCGAGCCCCCAGCTGCGCTCCATGACGGCCGGCGTCCCGTCGGCGAACCGGATGACGATCTTCGGGGGGCCGGCCTCCGCGGCGGCCTTTTCCGGCGCCGGGGTCCCCGCGACGGGGGCCTCGGCGGGCTTCAGCTCGTAATGCCGGAAGACGCGTGCCGAGGCCAGGGACCCGGCCATCGGGTCGTTCCAGATCGAGACGAGCGGGTGGTCGTAGGGAGGCGCCTGGAAGCCGACGTACCGCTCCTGCTGGTCCGCGTCCCCCCGCGCCGCGCCGATGGCCGCCGGCAGGATGGCATGACGGGCGAAGAGGCGGTCCGAGTAGAAGGCCGGGTTGATGTTCGGGCCGAGGAAGATCATCACCCCGCCTCCGCGCCGGAGATAGGCCTCGAGGTTGACCAGGGTCTTCTCCGAGAAGTCGGTCACGTTGGCCAGCGACACCGCGTCGTAGTCGTCGAACTTCAGCCCCTCGACCTGGGCCGGGGTCACCGTCATCGTCCGGATGAAGAACTGCTCCGTCTCCGCGGAGGGGACGGGCTGGAGGGCGTGACGCAGGAAGAAGACCTCGCTGTCCCGGAGTTCGCGTCCGGGCTCGCCGTCGACCAGGAGGATTTTCACGGCCTGGATCCCGCGGACGGCGACGGTGCGCGCGTCGTCGGACGGCAGCCGATCGGGCGTGATCTGCGCCGTGATCGTGTGATAGCCGTCGGAGCGGAGCTTGGCGAACAGGGAGATGCTCCGGGAGGTCCCCGGCCCGATCCCCGACAGGTCCGCCTCCTCGATGGGGGGGTCGTTGTCGACCCGCAGGGTCACGTGCACGTTGTCCGCCACCTTGGTGCCGTAGTTGGTGACCTGCACCTCGAAACGGAGGGGGTGCTGCACGGGCGAAAGGCCGCTGGCCAGGCGCAGGTCGCTGATGCCCAGGTTCCGGTCCTCGCCGCCGGCGACGAAGACGACGTGGGTCTTGATCTCCCCGCGGACATCCTGGAGGGCCTTCCGGATGTCGGACATCTGCCGCCAGCCGAGCGCCTGCCGGTCGGTGACGAGATAGACCTCCTTGCGGACGGAGGCGCGGCCGCTCAGGACCTCGAGGGCGCGGACGAGGGAAGGGAAGTGGTTGGAGGGACGGTCCGTGCAGCGCGCCTCGCGGAGCATCTTCCGGGCCAGGTGGAGGTCGTAGGTCGGCTCGGGGATCAGGCCCTGGGCCGCGTCGGAGGCCAGGAAGACGGCCGTGCAGGATCCGGCGGGAAGCGCGTCGATGACCAGCTCCGCGGCCCGCTGGGCGCGCTCGAAGCGGGAAAGGACCCCGTCGGTCTGGGTCATGCTTCCGGAGGCGTCCAGCAGGATGACGGCATCCACCTTGGCCTGGCCGAAGAGCCCTCCCGCCGCCGCGGGCATCGCCGGCCGGGCCAGCGCCAGGGCGAGCAGGAGGATGAGCAGGCACCGGAGGAGGAGCAGGAGGAGATCCTCCAGCTTCATCCGCCGCTGGTTCTGCTCCACGCTGATCCGGAGGAACCGCATGGCCGCCCAGACCACCCGCTCGAATTTGCGCTTGTTGAGGAGATGGATGAGGATCGGGATCGAGACCCCGGTCACCCCCAGCAGCAGCAGCGGATTCAGGAACGCCATGTCGCCACCCCGAACGGGCTTCGGACCCGTGCACGCGGATCAGCGCTGCGACGTCCTCAGCCGGTACGCCAGAT
>CAYUME010000128.1:0-9821 GCA_964445475.1 uncultured Planctomycetia bacterium | reverse complement strand
CATCGGGGCCGACCGCCGGCACTATCACAGGGTGCCGGGGGACGGGATCGTCGATTTCCGCGCGATCTTCGCGGCGCTGCGCGAGATCGACTACCGGGGGTGGGTCACGGTGGAGCTCTACCCGTTCGTGCAGAACCCGGGCGAGGTGGCGAAGCGGGCCTTGGATCACCTGCGGAAGCTGGTGGACGGAATGCAGTGATAATCCGAGCGAGGTCTTCGCTGGATTTCGATCCTTGCACACGAGGGAGGTCTGCCATGCGCTTTCTCGCCGCCCCGCTGACCGGGCTCCTGCTGGCCGCCTGCGCCGCCGCGCCGGGGGGGACCGGGGGCGCCGCCGCGCGCCCGAACGTCGTCCTCGTCATCACCGACGACCAGGGGTACGGCGACGTCGGAGCCCACGGGAACACGATGATCAAGACCCCGCACCTCGACCGGCTCCGGGCCGAGAGCGTGCGGATGACCGACTTCCACGTCGACCCGACCTGCTCCCCCACGCGCTGCGCCCTCCTGAGCGGGCGCTACTCCACCCGCACCGGCGTCTGGCACACCATCATGGGGCGGTCGATCATGGACCCGCGGGAGGTGACGCTCGGCGAGCTCTTCACCGCCCACGGCTACCGGACGGGGATGTACGGGAAGTGGCACCTCGGCGACAACTACCCCTGCCGGCCGCAGGACCAGGGCTTCCAGGACGTCGTCTGCCACCTCGGCGGCGGCGTCGGCCAGGGGCCCGACTGGTGGGGGAACGACTATTTCGACGACACCTACTGGCGGAACGGGACGCCCGAGGCCTTCCAGGGCTACTGCACCGACGTCTGGTTCGACGAGGCGCTCCGCTTTGTGGAGGAGAACCGGGCGAAGCCGTTCTTCGCCTACCTCGCCACCAATGCTCCCCACGGGCCGTATCTCGTGGCCGAGAAGTACGCAAAGCCTTATCTCGAGAAGGGCGTCCCGCCGTCGATGGCCGCGTTCTACGGGATGATCTCCAACATCGACGAGAACCTGGGCCGGCTCCGCGAGAAGCTGAAGGCCCTCGGCCTGGCCGAGAACACGATCCTGGTTTTCATGACCGACAACGGGACCGCGGCGGGGGCCGCCCCCGACGGGAAGGAAAAGGGGACGTGGCGCGGCTTCAATGCCGGCATGCGCGGGCAGAAGGGCTCGGCGTACGACGGCGGCCACCGCGTCCCGTTCTACGTCCACTGGCCGGCGGGCGGGCTGGCGGGCGGCCGCGACGTCGGCCAGCTGGCGGCCCACATCGACGTCCTTCCGACCCTCGCCGACCTCTGCGGCCTGAAGCGGCCGGACGGCCCGCCGATGGACGGCGTCTCCCTCAAGGCCGCGCTCTACGGCGACACGGGCGTCCTGCGCGACCGGACGCTCTTCGTCCACTCGCAGCGGATCGCGCACCCCGAGAAATGGCGGCAGTGCGCCGTCATGACGGAGCGGTGGCGCCTGGTCGACGGGAAGGAGCTGTACGACATCCAGGCCGATCCGGGGCAGAAGACGGACGTCGCCGCGAAGCACGCGGAGACGGTCGCGGCGCTGCGGAAGGCCTACGACGGCTGGTGGACGAGCCTGACGCCCGTCTTCGGCGAGTACGTCCGGATGGGGCTCGGGAGCGACCGGGAGAACCCGGTCCGCCTGATGAGCCACGACTGGCTCTGCGAGGACCAGAAGGAAAGCCCCTGGCACCCGGTGCACGTCCAGCGGGGGCACGTCGGGAACGGCCCGTGGGCGGTGGAGGTCGAGCGGGCGGGCGAGTACGAGGTCGCCCTCTACCGGTGGCCCGCGCGCTTGAAAAAGGAAATGGACTGCACGAAGGCCCGCGTGAAGATCGGATCGGTCGAGCGCGAGATGGAAGTCCAGCCCGCGGACGCGAGCGCGACGTTCAAGGTCGTCCTCCCGAAGGGCCCCGCCTTCCTCCAGAGCTGGCTGACGCGTTCCGACGGCCAGGTCTTCGGGGCGTACTTCGTTCACGTCAAACGGCTGGACTGAGCGGCGCGTCGTTTACAAACCACGGAGCGCACGGAGGGGAGAAAGACGGCAACAGCCGGTTTCCACCACGAAGTCACCAAGACACCAGGGAGCACAAAGAAAGACTTCGTGATCCTTGGTGGCTTTGTGGCTTGGTGGTAAGAATCAGGCTGTGAGGTGCAAGGGCACGGGGCAGCCCGATTTGTCTGCTCTTGTGCAGGGCGCGCTCCGGGGCGTGACGCAGATTCCGCGGATTCAGGTAAACGCGGCTCGGGAAGGGATTTCGCGGATTGGTTTGACCACCGACGGCTCCGAAGACACCGAAATACGGCCGTCTTCCGTGTACTCGGGGATCCAATACAACCGTGGTCTTAATCTGCGTAATCTGTGGAAATCTGTGAAATCTGTGTCGAGCCCCTAGGGAAGACTTTGCACGGCGAAAAACCATACTGGGCTGACCTGTGCCCGGTACGATGCGCTGCTTCGCCGGTCGGTGCTTTTAGTGTCTTCGGCGGTTGATTCAAACCGTCTCCGTGTCCTCCGTGGCTCCGTGCTTTGTCTCTTTCAGCGTCCGTCGTCGCGCAGCAATCCCCCGTGCGTGAAGGTGAGGGCGGGGGCGGAGTGCTGGGCGGTGAGGGGGCGGTGCTGTTCCAGGAGCGCCGTCGCGTCCGCGTCCGGCCAGCGTGCGTTGAGGATCTCGAAGTAGCTCACGTACGTCGCGCCGTGCAGGTCCTTCGGATTCCCCTTCCAGTACGGGAACGTCTCCGGCTTCCGGATCCAGGGCGCGAGGCGCTCGAAGGCCTGTCGCAGCGTCCGGCCGTTCGGCGCCCGGTAGTCGTAGAGGTCCGCGCCGTTCACCCGCGCGATCTCCGCCGCGATCGTCTGCGGCATCAGCGAGAAGTTCGAGTACCAGAGCCCCGAGCGCCCGCCGTTCCGGGTCACCTCGTGCGGCAGGTGGCCGTCCTCCGCGACCTGCGTCTCGACCAACTCCTTCCAGCGCGCGACACCCTTCTCGAAGAGCGCCCGGTCCCCGAGGTGCGCCGCGGCGGCCATCACGAGGACCAGCCCCCAGTTGCCCCAGTTGTTCGGCCGGTCCATCGTGTTGAGCGGGAGGGCCTTCTCCCGCAGGAACCGCCGGAAGGCCTCCTGCTCCGCCGCCGGCCAGCCCTGCCAGCGCTTCAGCAGGTCCGCCGCGAAGAGCATCGCCGGGAAGTGGTAGCTGAAGGAGAGCGTCGAGTCGTCCTTCGTGCTGGTGGTCTTGACGCCGGCGGGCCAGGCGTTGAGGAGCCGGACGGCGGCGCGGGCGAACCGCTCGTCGCCCTCCATCCGGAAGGCGAGGGCCAGGAGGTAGGCGGCGTTGGCGTCGTCCTGGAGGCCCTCTTTCGCCTTCCGGTGCCCGTCGGCGTCGCGGTAGTAGCCGGGGACGTGCCAATGGGCGGGGACGTGGGGCTGCCGTTCGAGCTGCTGCTCGGCGTCCCGGCGGAGTTTCGTATAGGCGTCGGTCGTGGGCTGGGCCTTGGCGTTGAGGCGCAGGCGGAGGACGGCGAGGCGCTGCTCGGAGAGGAGGACGCCGCGGGGCCAGCCCGGATCGGCGGCGCGGGCGCCGAGCGGTGCGGCGGCCACCGGGAGGAGCGCCAGGGCGGCGGCGAGGAGGGCGGCGCGGCGGCGGGAGGACATGATCGACATCCTTTGCGGTTGATCGTCAACCGGGTAGCGGCCACGCGCGGAGGCCCAACGGGGTCATATGCGATTCGCGCGGGAGGGGTGTCCGGATTTTCCGGTCTTCCATGCATCCCTCGACACCCCGCCCCCATCAGGGGGTGGGGCAGGCGCGAGCCTGTTTCGGGAGACACTTTCCCCCTTGTTCCTGCAGCGCGCCTTCCGCGCCGGGAACTCCCCACGCCCATGACCGGCCGGTGTTTGGCCAGCCAGGCCGCTCCCCAACGTAGCCCTTTCCCACTCCGTTGAAGAGCGGATGACTGGCCTCAGGATGCATAAGCAAATGGCGTGCCAAACTCGCGGGCTTTCTGCAAGTTGCATAATCGCAAGGGTTTGCGGCGTAATGGGGCATGCGCTTCGCGTGCGATCGGATGTTACTTTACGTAACATTGCCCGAAGATGTGTAGCCCGTGGCGGGGGATCAGGTCGTGACCTTCCTGAAGGTCCGGAGCAGGAACCCGGCCGAGCCCGCCGCCAGAGCCGCCAGGGCCAGCGCGGGGATCGGGCGCCCGTAGAGGAAGAAGCCGGTGGCGAAGAGCGTCGCGTAGACGAAGAGGCAGCCGACGAGCATGCAGAGGAGCCCCAGCGGGACGCTCCAGCGGGTCCCGTCCGTCTCGATCGGCTCCCCGTCCGCCGCCGCGCGCGCGGCCACCCCCCGCCAGCCCGGCCCGCCGGGCTTCGCGAGCCGGCAGAACGCGCGGAGCGTCGCCTCCGCCGTGGGCGGCGTGAGGAACGTGATCCCGAGCCAGCCGGCGGTCGTGATCGCGACCCCGATCGGGAACCTCCAGACCAGCAGGGCGGAGTCGGCGGGCAGCCAGTTCGGCAGGACGAGCTCGGAGACGACGGCGACGACAAACGAGATCACCATCGCCGCGATCTCGCTCCAGGCGTTGATCCGCCACCAGAACCAGCGGAGGATGAAGAGCAGCCCGGTCCCCGCCCCGATCTGCAGCATGATGTGGAAGGACTGCTTCGCGTTCGTGAGGACCAGGGCCACCAGCGCCATCAGGACCATCATGCCCACGGTGGAGAGGCGGCCGACGCGCACCAAGGCGCGTTCGTCCGCGGCCGGGTTGACGAACCGCCTGTAGACGTCGTTGACCACGTACGACGAGCCCCAGTTGAGGTGGGTGGAGATGGTGCTCATGTAGGCGGCGATCAGCGAGGCCAGGACGAGCCCCAGGAGCCCCGGGGGGAGGAAGGTCAGCATCGCGGGATAGGCCAGGTCGTGACCGATCTTGTCCGCCGGGATGCTCGGGAACCGGGCCGCCAGCGAGGCCAGGTCGGGGAAGACGAGCAGCGAGCAGAGCCCGACGAGGATCCACGGCCAGGGGCGGAGGGCGTAGTGGGCAACGTTGAAGAAGAGGGTCGCCCCCACGGCGTGCCGCTCGTCCCTCGCCGCCAGCATGCGCTGCGCGATGTACCCGCCGCCGCCCGGCTCCGCGCCGGGATACCACGCCGCCCACCACTGGACGGTCAGCGGCATGATCAGGACGAGGAGGAAGTCCTGCGTGCCCGGCTCGGGGAAGAGCGCCAGCTTGCCCTGGACCGCCGGGCTCTTCACGAGGCCGGCGAGGCCGCCGACCTCCGGGAGCCCCAGCGCCACGACGGCGGCCGCGACCGCGCCGACCATGGCCGCGATGAAAAGGAGGAAGTCCGTCAGGATGACGCCGCGGAAGCCGCCGAGCGTGCTGAAGACGACGGTGACGAGAGCCGCGGCGAAGAGGGTCTGGAGGGGGCTGAAGTCGAGCAGGACCGCGCCGATCTTGATGGCGGCCAGCGAGACCGAGCCCATGATGACGACGTTGAAGAAGACGCCCAGGTAGAGGGCGCGGAATCCCCGGAGGAAGGCGGCGCTCCGGCCGCTGTACCGCTTCTCGTAGAACTCGACGTCGGTCAGGACGCCCGTCCGCCGCCAGAGCTTGGCATAGACGAAGACGGTGAGCATGCCGGGGAGGAGGAAGGCCCACCAGACCCAGTTCCCCGCCACGCCGCCCTGGCGGACGATGTCCGTGACGAGATTCGGCGTGTCGGTCGAGAAGGTCGTGGCCACCATCGAGAAGCCGAGCAGCCACCAGGGCATGGTGCGGGCGGAGAGGAAGTACTCGTCGGCGCTCCGGCCCGCGCGCTTCGTGACCCAGACCCCGACCAGCAGGGCGATCGCGAAGAACGCGACGATCAGCGCCCAGTCGATGGTCTCGAGATGCATGCCGCATCCCTCCGGGGTGCCGGTCGGCGGGCCGTCGGCGCCGGCCCGCCTGAACTACCTACTCCGAAAAGGCCATCACTTCAACCCAATGCCGCCCCGCGTTGGCGGAGTTGTGCGTCTGGGTCACGCGGAGGTAGCGCACCGGCCGCGGCGCGAAGCGGCAGGTATAGCCCTCGGCGGTGGAGGGGTCCTTGTTGTCCCGCCGGTCCGCGACGGTCTCCCAGGCCGTCCCGTCGAGCGACGCCTCCACGGTGAAGCCGTAATGCCGGGCGTCGCCGTAGTAGCCCACGGCCACGACGCGCCCCACGGTCGTCGGCTGCTCCAAGTCCACCTGCCACCAGGCCGGGCCGGGGTGCTGCCCGACGTCCGTGGCCCAGTACTGGTCGGTGTCGCCGCGCCGGCCGTCGTTGGCCAGGCGGGCGGGGTGGGGCGGCAGGGCGTGGGAGCAGGTGGCGGGCTTGCCGGTCGCCAGGCTGGGCGCCTCCGGCTTGAACGCGCCGCCGTACGCGTCCCACAGCTTCCGGGCGACGGCCACGCTGTCGCCGCGCGGCTCGGCGGGATACGTCTCCCGGCCGTCGGACCACGCCTGCATCCAGGGGCGCAGGGCCTGGCCGAAGGCCTTCTCGTCGAGGGGCGAGCCGTCCTTCAGGGCCCGCGCCGCCGCGTCGAGGAACCGCTCCCACCGCGGCCGGTAGTAGCCCGCGAGCAGGCCCGACCACTCCTTGCGGGCGTAGTCGTCGATCGCGGGACCCTCGCCCCAGAGGGTCAGCACGCGGCGGGCGTTCCACTCGAGGCGGGCGCGCTCCGCGTCGGTCGTCCCCCAGCGCTTCGCGTCCTCGAGCCAGCGGCCGAGCAGGAAGTCCTCCTGCGTGCCGAGCAGCTCGTCCAGGTCCCCGATCAGGCCGAGGAACCGGCGCGAGGCCGCGGCGAAGGCGGGGGCGTCCTTGGCCCGGTAGGCCTCGACGGCCTCCCGGTGCAGGTCGGCCGCGAGGTTGCTCAGCGCCTGCCGGGCGACGTTCACCAGGTCGTAGCGGTAGGTGTCCGCCGGCGCGAGGTCGCCGGCCGCGTCGAGGAGGAGGCGCCACGCCTCCGCCAGGCGGACGTTGTCGTAGGGCGCCGCGGGGCGCGTCTTCATCGTCGGCGCGTGGTCGATGATCGACCGGGTGTGGTTCCGCGCGGCGTACACCGTCTCTTTCAGGATCGCCCAGGCTCGTTCCGCGGGGGCGCTCGTCCGCCCGTAGCGGTGGCGCGCGTAATCGGCGAGCCAGGCGTCCAGGTCCGCCGGCCCGTCGCGCCAGGCCAGCTCGAACATCAGGTCGTGGACGACGGGGTTGAAGCCCAGGCCCTCGTTGACGAAGCCGAGCCCGCGGAGCGCGCCCCGCTGCGGGTGGCTCCGGGCGGCGTCGAGGCTCCGGTTCAGCCCGTCCAGCGCGCCGCCGAGGAAGACGGTGTTGCCGAAGTTCTGGATGTTGCACCAGGCCCACGGCTTGCCGCAGAAGGCCTCCGTCTGGTTCCACATCGGCGTCGACTCGCAGTAGAGGTCCAGCAGGACCATCCGGTCGTCGGGGATGGCGTCCAGGAAGGCCCGGACGCGCGGCTGCGTCCAGAAGGGCCGTTTGTACATGAAGGCCCATCCCTGCAGGACCCAGACGGCCTGCGGGTCGGAGACGGCCATGCCGTCGTAGATGGCCCGGCTGAGGCGCGCGAGGTACTCCACGTCGCCGCTGGGCGGGGTCATCTCGATGAACGTGTCGGCGGCATAGAGATGGTCCGTCCCGAAGCGCCGGGCCTGCTCCTCCAGGTAGAGGCGCGCGATCTTCGGGAAGAGGGGGTCGAGGGGGTCGAGCAGGGCGGTCTCCCACTCGATCCAGCGGATGCGGTGGAGCTTCGCGTCCGGATGCAGCTCCTGGACCGCGGCCGGCACGTGGCCGGTGAAGCCCTGCAGGACGGGCGTCATGCCCAGCTCGCGCTGGCGGGCCAGGATCCGCTTCTGCAGCGCCTCGTGGCGGTCGGACCAGTCCGCCGGCAGCGGCCCGCCCCAGCCGTCGAGGCAGCCCATCCACTGGAACGGCAGGTAGGGGGGGCCGGCCAGGAACTCGCGGGTTTGCCCGTCGTTCATGCCCAGACGTTTGCAGACAGCCTGCCACACGGCCTCCTGGCCGGTGACCGAGAGCGGCCTGTTCACGCCGTTGAGCGCCATCCAGTCGATGAGCCGCTCCCACTGGGCCCAGTCCCACCACGGCAGCGAGTAGCCGAAGCAGCAGTAATTGAGGAAGTAGCGATGGCGCGCCCACGCGACCTGCCGGACCTTCGGACGAACGACGGGCATCGGGTCCGGCAGGCGCAGCTGGTTCCCGTGCAGCGAGACGTGGCAGCGGGCGTGGTGCTTGAGGTACCCGTTCAGCCCGGTCGCCAGGGAGACGCCGGTGTTGCCGCGGATGACCGTCTTGCCGTCGCGCGTCTCGATCTCGAAGACGTCCCGGCCCTCGTCGGCGGGGATGACCTCGAAGGCGAACCGGTCCGCGCGTCCCGGCAGCAGCCGTTCGAGCAGGCCGCGCGCGGCGGCGGGGGCGCGGGCCTCCTGCTGGCCCTCCCGGCGGGCGGGTTTCGAGTCGAGCGGACGGAAGTTCACGCCCGCCGCCTTGAGCCGTTCGAGGTGCCGGTCCAGTCGCAGCAGGAACAGGTCGGCATCGCGGTTCCCGGCGGGCGTCCAGAGCGCCTCGGCCAGCGCGCAGGCCCGGGGCCAGGTCATGAACTCCCGGCGCGCGCGGTCCTTGATCAGCTCCCCCCACAGCTGGCCCTGCCCGCCGAGGACATGCCGGGCCTCGCCGGCATTCAGTGCGGCGGGGACCGGTTCGAAGGCATAGGCCTTCCGGACATCGATGACGCTGCGGCCGAGCCCCGTTTCGTCCGGGGCCTGGCGGTAGTCGAAGTAGGTGTGCGAGGTGGGGGCCATCACCACGTCGTGGCCGGCCCGCGCGGCGGCGATGCCGCCGTCCATGCCGCGCCACGACATCACCGTCGCTCCCGCCGCCAGCCCGCCCTGGAGGATCTCGTCCCAGCCGACCAGCCGCCGGCCGCGCTGCGTGAGGAAGTCGTCCATCTGCCTGATGAACCAGCTGTGCAGCGCGTGGACGTCCTTCAGCCCGAGCTCCCGGAGGAAGGCCTGCATCTCCGCGCTCTTTTCCCAGTGGCCGGTGTTCGCCTCGTCGCCCCCGATATGGACGTGGCGGCCCGGGAAGAGCTCCAGGACCTCCGCCAGGACGTCCTGCATGAAGGCGACCGTCGCCGGCCGCGGGGCGAGGATGCGCTTGATTTTATTCCAGCGCTGCCCGGGCGGGAGCTTCTCGATCTCCCCGGGGTCCAGGCCGAGCTCCGGGTACGCCACGATCGCCGCGCCGCTGTGGGCGGGCATCTCGATCTCGGGGACGATCGTGACGTGGCGCGCCGCGGCGTACCGGACGATCTCGCGGACGTCGTCCTGCGTGTAGAACCCCTCCCCCGTGCGGCTGTAGTCCATCCGCGAGCCGATCTCGGTCAGCCGGGGATACTTCCGGATCTCGACCCGCCACCCCTGGTCGTCGGTCAAGTGGATCTGGAGGCGGTTGAGCTTGTGCGCCGCCATCGCGTCGACGTACCGCAGCAGGTCCGCCTTGGGGATGAAGTGTCGCGCCGGGTCGACGAGGAGCCCGCGCCAGCCGAAGCGCGGGGTGTCGACGATCCGGACGCAGGGGACCGTCCACGCCACGCCCTCCGCCTTCGCCGTCCCGAAGACCGCCGCGGGCAGCAGCTGGCGGAGCGTCTGGACGCCGTAGAAGAGGCCGGCCGGCGCCGCGGCGCGGAGGTCGATCCGCTCCGGCGCGACGTCGAGGGCGTATCCCTCGTCGCCCAGCTTTTCCTTGAGCGCCTCGTCCAG